>JBOIFZ010000075.1:0-8199 GCA_050741735.1 Burkholderiales bacterium | reverse complement strand
CAGGAGATGACGAACTGCTGGCTGCCGCGGTGGATGGGGTCGCGCGTCTGAACAAGCGCTATGGCCCCGCGACCGACGGTAGTCCACGCTTCCTGCTCTTCCATCGCCGGCGTGTCTGGAATGAGAGCGAGCGCACATGGATGGGATGGGAACGCAAGCGAGGGAAGCTGCATGAGCTGAACCAGCTCCTGCGGGGCTCACCTAGCACCACATTCATCGCCGTCGAGGGGCGGCCCCCTGAAGCACCGCCTGGTGTTCGCTACGTCATTACGCTCGATGCCGACACGCGCCTGCCGCGGGGCGCCGCGTGCCGCCTGGTCGGTACCATGGCGCATCCTCTTAACCAGCCGAGGTTCGACGCTCAAGCCGGACGCGTCATCGAAGGCTACGCAGTGGTGCAACCCCGTATCGCGCCTTCGCTCCCCGCCGATCGTCACGGATCACTGTTCCAAAGAATCTTCTCCGGCCCGAGCGGTATCGATCCGTATGCGTCGGCCGTTTCGGATGTCTACCAGGATTTGTTCAAGGAAGGGTCCTATACCGGCAAAGGCATTTACGATATCGATGTGTTTGAGGACGCTCTGGCAGGCAAGGTGCCGAACAACGCACTGCTGAGTCACGACCTCTTTGAAGGCATTTTCGCGCGGACGGCGCTGGCCTCGGACATTGAGCTGTTTGAGGAATTCCCCTCGCACTATGAGTCTGCAGCCGCCCGGCAGCATCGCTGGGCGCGCGGCGATTGGCAACTTCTACCCTGGATTCTGGGGCGTACCAGAGTAGCGGGGGAGGAACGGCGGCCTGTCGTCATTCCGGCGATTGGCCGCTGGAAGATGCTCGACAATCTCCGTCGCACGCTGTCGGCACCCGCCGCTTTCCTGACATTAATTGCTGGGTGGTTGCAGCCAGGGGCCTCTCCCTGGGTGTGGACGGGCTTTGTCCTGGCCACCATTGCGATTCCGGCGCTCCTGTCCTTCATGATCGAACTGCATCCGAAGCGGAGCGGCATTGCCATGCGCAGCCATATGCGCGGTGTGCTCAACGATCTTGCGCTTGGCGCATCCCAGATCGCCTTGACGGTGACCTTTCTCGCTTACCAGACATGGCTGATGTCTGACGCGATTCTGCGCACCCTTAGGCGTCTCTTGGTGACGCGAACACATTTACTCGAATGGGTGACCGCAGCACAGGCCAAGGATGCGTATGCGTTCAAACTCTACGGTATGTATCGGCGTATGGCAGGCGGCATTGTTCTCGCCGCCGCGGCCGGTTTGGTGGTGGGTCTTGGACGACCTCAGTACTGGGCTGCCGCGGCCCCGTTCTTCCTCCTGTGGACCGCGGCACCCGCTGTCGCGCGCTGGATCAGCCTGCCTCCACGGCTCCCTGGACGAGGGCCGGTGTCATCGGCCGATATGCGGGCTCTCCGTTTGACCGCGCGCCGGACGTGGCGCTTCTTCGAGACGTTTATTTCTCCCGAGAACCACGCGCTCCCTCCGGATAACTTTCAGGAGGATCCCACACCCATCGTGGCCCACCGCACGTCTCCGACAAATATGGGGCTCTATCTTCTCTCCACCCTTGCGGCACGGGACTTCGGATGGCTGGGCATCGTACAGGTCGTCGAGCGGCTGGAAGCCACGCTGGCGACGATGAGCCGCCTCGAACTGTTTCACGGTCACTTCTACAACTGGTACGACACGCGCGGACTTCATCCCCTCGCGCCCAAGTATGTGTCCTCTGTGGACAGCGGAAATCTGGCCGGGCATCTCCTGGCCCTGGCCAATGGTTGCCGCGAGATGCAGAACTCGTCTTTCGGAGGGCACCTGCTTGCCGGAGTGGAAGATGCCGTCCGGCTGCTGCGCGAAGCGCTCGCCGACATTGCGGATACCCGGCGTACCCACACCGTCACGCGGAAGCAACTCAGCAATGCGATCGATGCACTCGCCGCCTCGCTGGGGGCGCCGCCCGTCGATGCCGCGGGTTGGGCGGCTCGCCTCGTGGAGTTGAGGGTGCGCGCCCACACCGTGGCAGACATGGCCCAAGCTCTGGCGCAGGAACGCGGGGACTCGTCTGAGTCCGAGTTGCATACCTGGGCCGATGCCGCCAGGGCCTGCGTCGATAGCCATGTCCGAGACGCGGAACTGTTGATTCCCTGGGCACGTCTCAGCTCGAAAGAGATGGCTGCCATGGTCGCATGTCCTCCGGAGCAAGCGCCGGAGTGGATGGTGATTGCGCCGTTCTTTCATTCCGTTCCGACGCTGGCGGACGCTCCGGAACGCTGTGAGGCCGCTCTCCGTGAGCTTGCCGCCCTGCGCATACGCCTGCTCGGCGATTCTCCTGGCACAGACCGGTTGCCGCGGCTCGATGCGCTGGCCCAAGCCATCAGGCAGTCGGCCACGGATGCCTCCGCGCTCATCCGCCGTCTTTCGGCGGTCACACAGACGGTGGACCTCATGTTTCAGGCAATGGACTTCAAGTTTCTGTTTGACCATACGCGCAAACTGTTCTCCATCGGTTACCGCGGCACGGACGGCAGTCTGGATCCCAACTGCTACGACCTGCTTGCGTCGGAGGCCCGCCTCACGAGTTTTATCGCCATCGCCAAGGGCGACGTATCGTCGTCGCACTGGTTTCATCTCGGCCGCGCCCTCACCCCGGTGGGCCGCGGCTCCGCCCTCATCTCTTGGTCTGGCTCAATGTTCGAATACCTCATGCCGGCGCTGGTGATGCGTTCTCCGGCGGGCAGTCTGCTGAGCCAGACGTATGAGCTAATCGTGCGCCGGCAGATTGCATACGGAGCAGAGCGCCGTGTGCCCTGGGGGGTGTCGGAATCGGCATACCATGTGCGCGATCTCAACCTTACGTATCAATATTCCAGCTTTGGTGTGCCAGGGCTGGGGCTCAAACGCGGCCTCAGCGAAGATGTCGTCGTCGCACCGTATGCCACCGCGCTCGCGGCCATGATCGATCCTGCCGCAGCCACGCAGAACTTGGCGCGCCTCGCCGAAGCCGGCGGGAAGGGAGCCTACGGCTTCTACGAAGCGCTGGATTACACCAGCACGCGGTTGCCCGAAGGCAAAGACGTCGCCGTCGTGCGCGCCTACATGGCGCACCATCAAGGCATGTCAGTGATCGCCATTGCCAATGTGTTGAATGGCGGCGCGATGCCGACTCGCTTCCATGCCGAGCCCATGGTGCAGGCGACCGAGCTGTTACTACAAGAGCGCACGCCGCGCGACGTGCTAGTCGCACGACCGCGCGCAGAAGAAGTATCCACGGCGGCCCAGGTCCGCGAGCTCATTCCGCCGGTGCTGCGCCGGTTCACGACGCCGTATGACGCAATCCCACAGACGCATCTCCTGTCAAATGGACGGTACACGGTGATGCTGACCGCGGCGGGCTCAGGGTACAGCCGCTGGCGTGATATCGCCGTGACGCGCTGGCGCGAGGATGCCACGCGGGACTGCTGGGGAACGTACACCTTCCTTCGCGATGCGGAGACCGGTCAGGTCTGGTCCGCGGGCTATCAGCCAAGCGGTGTCGAACCGGACGCGTACGAAGCCTCTTTCTACGAAGACCACGCCGAAATCATCCGACGCGATGGCGCATTGACGACCACGCTCGAAGTCGTCGTGTCCTCCGAGGACGACGCTGAAGTGCGGCGTGTCTCTCTCACCAATCTCGGGTCACGCGCACGCGATATTCAGGTGACGTCGTATGCCGAGCTGTGCCTGGCTTCGCAGGGGGCTGATGTGGCCCACCCCGCATTTTCCAACTTGTTTGTGCAGACGGAATTCGTGTCGGATGTCGGCGTACTACTCGCGACGCGCCGCAGGCAATCCGATAAGGATGCGGCCGTCTGGACCGCCCACGTGGTCGTGGTAGAAGGCGACACCGTCGGCGACCTCCAATTCGAGACGGACCGCGCGCGGTTCCTCGGACGCGGGCACCATGTTCGCACTCCGGTTTCCATGATCGACGGCCGGGCACTATCGAACACCGTCGGTTCCGTGCTCGATCCGCTGATGAGCCTGCGCCGCACGGTGCGCATCCAGCCGGGCACCACAGCGCGCATTGTGTTTTCAACCATCGTCGGCTCGGCCCGGGAGCAGGTTCTGGATCTGGCAGACAAGTACCGTGACCCTCGAGTGTTTGAGCGCACCCTGTCGCTGGCCTGGACGCAGGCGCAAGTCCAACTTCACCACCTGGGTATTGGTCATGACGAAGCGCACCTCTTCCAGATGCTGGCCAATGCCGTGCTGTACGCCAACGCATCGCTGCGGCCGTCCTCCGACGTGCTCAGCCGGACCATGTTGGAGCGTTCGGCGCTCTGGGCCTACGGCATCTCCGGTGATCTGCCCATCGTGCTGGCGCGTATCGACGATGCGCAGGATGTCGGGATCATCCGGCAATTGCTGCGCGCGCACGAATACTGGCGCACGAAGCAATTGTCCGCGGACGTGGTCATTCTGAATGAAAAGCCGCCGTCGTATACGCAGGAGCTGCAGGGTTCTCTGGAAACACTCGTACATGGCAGCCAGCTTCGGCTCTCCCCGGATACCGGCGGCGTGGGCGGCAAGATTGTCCTCCTTCGGGCAGAACTGGTCTCGGCACAGGAGCGTATGCTGCTGCAAACTGTCGCGCGGGTGGTGCTGCTCAGCCGGCGTGGCACGTTGTCCGAACAGCTCACTCGGTCGCAGCGTACGGAGGCCCCGGTCCCTCCTGCCCCGCGCCCTCTTCGCCCGGGGAAACGGCTGGATGTGCCGCTGGCTCAGCCGGCCCTCGAGTTCTTTAACGGCCTTGGCGGCTTCGCGGAGCATGGCCGCGAATATGTCACGGTCCTAGGCGAAGGCTTGCGCACGCCCCAGCCGTGGATCAACGTCATCGCGAATCCATCGTTCGGCTTCCTTGTGTCGGAATCGGGCTCCGGCTTCACGTGGTCGCTCAACAGCCGCGAGAATCAGCTGACGCCGTGGTCAAACGATCCCGTGACGGACTCCTCCGGAGAGGCGATCTACATCCGCGATGACCACACGGGTGAGGTATGGAGTCCCACGGCATGGCCGATTCGCGATGAAACGGCTCCGTATCTGGCGTCCCACGGCCAGGGCTACAGCCGTTTTCAGCATGGTTCGTATGGCATCCTGATTGAGCTGTTGCAATTCGTCCCATCTGAAGACCCCGTGAAGATCTCCCGGCTCGTCCTGAACAATGCGTCCGGCCGCTCCCGTCGCCTCTCCGTGACCGCGTATGCCGAGTGGGTGCTGGGCAGTTCGCGCAGCGCGTCGGCGCCGTATATCATCACCGAGGCCGATGCACAGACGGGAGCGCTCTTCGCACGGAGCGCGTGGGGCGGCGAGTTTGGCGGACGCATCGCCTTTGCGGATCTTGCCGGGCGGCAGACGTCGTGGACGGGCGACCGCACCGAGTTTTTAGGTCGCAATGGCACGCCCGAACGTCCCGCGGCGCTTGAACGAGGCGGTAACTTGTCCGGCACAGTGGGCGCGGGCCTCGATCCATGTGCCGCACTGCAAACGACGCTTGAGCTGCCCGACGGTGGGCGTGCGGAAATTGTGTGGTTCCTGGGTCAGACGGACAGTCGAGAACATGCGCGAGCATTGCTCACCCGCTATCGAGTCGCAGACCTGAACGGGCTCTTGTCTGACGTCACCCGCCGGTGGGACGACGTGCTCGACGCCGTGCAGATCACCACACCCGACCGGGCCATGGATGTGCTGCTGAATCGCTGGCTGCTCTACCAGACGCTGGCGTGCCGCGTCTGGGCGCGCGCCGCGTTCTATCAGCTGAGCGGCGCATATGGCTTCCGCGACCAGCTCCAGGATGTGATGGCCCTCAGCGTTCCCATCCGCGACGTCGCACGCGAGCATCTGCTGCGCGCCGCCTCGCGCCAGTTCATCGAGGGCGACGTCCAGCACTGGTGGCATCCGCCCTCAGGACGCGGCGTGCGCACACGCATCTCCGACGACCTTCTTTGGCTGCCGTACGCCGTCACCCACTTCATCGAAATCACCGGCGACCAGACCGTGCTGGATGAAGTCATTCCCTTCCTGGAAGGCGATGCGCTGACCGAAGGACAACACGAATCGTCCTTCCAGCCGCATGTATCAGAGACGCGCGCCACACTCTTTGAACACTGCGCGCGAGCCCTGGACCGCAGCCTCGCCGTCGGCAGTCACGGCCTCCCGCTCATGGGCACGGGCGACTGGAATGACGGCATGAACCGTGTCGGCCAGCAGGGCAAGGGAGAAAGCGTGTGGTTGGGCTGGTTCCTGCACACGATTCTCTGGGAGTTTGCCAAAGTCGCGGCTGCCCGCGGCGAGCACAATCGGGCGGAGACGTGGCGGCTCCACGTCAGTGCGCTTAAGGCAGCACTCGAGCGAGAGGCTTGGGACGGCGAATGGTACCGGCGCGCGTACTTTGATGACGGCACCGCGCTCGGCTCCGCCACAAATCTGGAGTGCCGCATTGACTCCATCGCTCAGTCCTGGGGAGTCATCAGCGGCGCGGCAGAACCGGGCCGCGGGGCGCGCGCCATGGCCGCGGTCGAACAGTATCTGGTGCGCCGGCCGGAGGGCCTGATTGTGCTCTTGACGCCCCCGTTCGACCGCACGCCGCTCGATCCCGGCTATATCAAAGGGTACGTGCCCGGCATCCGTGAAAATGGCGGCCAATACACCCATGCTGCCGTCTGGACGGTGCTGGCGTTCGCTGCCCTCGGCGAAGGCGATAAAGCAGGCGAGCTGTTCCGAATGCTGAATCCCATCACCCACAGTACTTCCCGAGCGAAGGTGCAGCGTTACAAAGTCGAGCCCTACGTGCTCGCGGGCGACGTCTACGCCGTGCCTCCACACGTTGGGCGCGGTGGATGGACCTGGTATACGGGTGCGGCGGGCTGGCTCCATCGTGCCGGCATGGAGTGGATTCTGGGATTCCGCCTGCGCGGCGCGGCGCTCTGCATCGATCCCTGCATTCCGCGAAACTGGCCCGGCTATTCCATCCGTTTTCGGTATCACTCGGCTGTCTATGACATCGCAGTCGACAATCCACGTGGCGTCACCCGCGGCGTGGCTCTGGCTGAACTGGATGGCAAGCCACTCGCCACCAGCGCCGATATTCCACTCACTGACGACGGCGCGGTGCATCAGATCCGCATCGTGCTGGGCTGAACGCGGCCTGCCCCTCAATTCTTCCAGACTGAGCAATTTTGAAATAAAAACCCCGAACCAGTCCAACCGAAGACGACCTAAGCCTATGGAAAGCTGAAAAACTGAAGGAGCGTTGTTTGCCTTGATTGGGTGATTTGTCCATTTAAGGGCGGATCAATGTAGATGCATTTAATCCTGCCGGTGAACTCCTGCTCCAACGCTTTGAGGGCGAGAAGGTTGTCGCCGTAGATGAGCCGGTTGTCAAAGAGGTCGTGGTCTGTGACACGGCGCGTGGCGTGGTAGGACTTCTCCGGGTCCTCCAGCAAGATACGCGGCTCCAGCTTGGGCCGGTTCTCCTTCCCAATCCAGGTAAGTTCGAGTTTTTTTTGGGGGGCCATTCTCTTCTCTGATCTTGTTACTCGGCTTTTAGAGCTTCGCCAATTGCCGCAAGCCAGGTGCGCACCTCATTGTTGGTATCGATCTTGGTAAGGAAATCCGGTGTCATCTTTGATGCGAATGCGTTGCACAAGCGAGTTTTCGCCTTTGAAACCTTTTTGGCGAGCTTCTCTTGGTCTGCGAGAACATCTGCCCATGGTTGGCCGCTCTCGCTCGCTTCATGAACAGCCTGGGCGAGTGGGGTTGGCACGTCCTCAAATGCCTGGCTGGAGCCAGCATATGCTGGATATTCGCCTTTGATGACCTCTGGATGAATGTAGTTTTCTAGCTCTTTTCTTTCTGTTGTCCAGACGGTGCAGTTCTTCCGTTTCTTCAGTTCTTCAGCAATTGCATGATATTTGGGTTTCTCTGGGGGCTGGGTGTCCCTGTCCATCAGGTAGGGGCATGTGGTGGAGGCATTGCTTGACTTTGCACTCTTGGCAGCGCGACGAGAATATGTACCGGGCATCCCGCGTGTTGTCGGCGTGCTCGGCCTGCGACGGTTCGACAAGCTCACCGTCCCGAGCAGAGTCGAGGGACGAGCTCCCTTCGATCAACTCAGGGCCCCGAGTGTCATCGAAGGGCAGTTGAGTCGGGCTCA
>JBOIFZ010000074.1:0-2504 GCA_050741735.1 Burkholderiales bacterium | reverse complement strand
TCAAAATTACCGTCGGTGTCGCCTACGACACCGACCTGAACAAGGCGCTGGCGGCGGTGCGGGAAGTCCTGCAGAACAACCCGCGGGTGCTGAAGGAACCCGTTCCGGCTATCGGCATCAGCGTGCTAACCGATTCGTCGATCAACATCACTGTGGCTCCCTGGGTGAACGTGACCGATTTCGGTCCGGCGACCGGGGAAATCAACAAGGCCATCGTCGAGACTTTCCGCGCACGCGCCATCACCATCCCATTCCCGCAGCGCGAAGTGCGAATGCTCGCGTAGCAACAGGTGCTGGGTCCGAGGTGCGAGGTGCGAGGTGAGTGCAACTTGATTCATGGATAACACTTAAACCGTGGCACATGGGTAACACGTCTTGATGAGGCATTGGCATCTCGATAAGGGCGTCAATAGGCATGATCCTCGGGAAAGGGGTCAGGCTGACCCCAAGCGACAGACCCCAAGCGACACAAGCGACAAGCGATAAACCCTTCGACCCTATAAGCCCTTCGGTTTCTTCGGGGACTTCTGCGCGCTCGCCGCGGCAGATTCCTGGATCGTCTGCAAAGCAGACTTCTGCATCTCCAGGGTCTTCATGGTCATCTGCACGAAAGTCAGGTTCATCTTCAGCCAGTTCTCGACCGACTGCAGCTCCGCGATCTTTTTCTCCACTTCCTCGACGCTCATGGTCGGCTGAAACATGCCGGGGATGGGGAACGACAGCGGATTCCACATCTTCTGAAAGTACTCGAACAATTCCTTGGAAGAATCTTCAGCCATGGCTTTGCTTCGCGCGCGGTGACAAGTGACAAGTGACGGGTGACGAGTCGAGGGCGAACGCTCTCGACGTCACGATGTCGTAATTCGAGTCTGCAGCGGACTGCATTTTCTTCAGGCGACGATAGTGGCGATGCCGGTCACTCGTCACTCGTTACCCGTCACTGCCTTTACATCGTCGGCCCGAGCACCCAGGGTGCGAATTCGTCTTCGCCGTAACCCATCGCCTCGCTCTTGCTCTGCTCGCCGGAAGCGGTCTTGAGGATCATCTGGAAGAACTGCCCGCCGACTTCCTGGATGCTGGCCTTGCCATCCACGATCACGCCGCAGTTGATGTCCATGTCTTCTTCCTGCTTGTTGAACATCGCGCTGTTGGTGGCAAGCTTGAGCGAAGGCGACGGCTTGCAGCCGTAGGCCGAGCCGCGGCCGGTGGTGAAACAGATCATGTTGGCGCCGCCGGCCACCTGGCCCGTCGCCGACACCGGGTCGTAACCCGGGGTGTCCATGAACACGAAGCCCTTGGCGGCAACGCGTTCGGCGTACTCGTACACGTCCATCAGCGCCTGCGTGCCGCCCTTGGCGACCGCGCCCAGCGATTTCTCCAGGATTGTGGTGAGGCCGCCGGCCTTGTTGCCCGGCGAAGGATTGTTGTTCATCTCGCCGCCCAGCCTGGTGGTGTAGTCCTCCCACCACTTGATGCGCTTTACCAGCTTCTCGCCGACTTCGCGCGAGCGCGCACGGCGCGTCAGCAGGTGTTCGGCGCCGTAGATCTCGGGCGTTTCGGAGAGGATCGCGCTGCCGCCGTTGCGCACCAATATGTCCACGGCAGCACCGAGCGCGGGATTTGCGGAAATCCCGGAGTAGCCGTCCGAGCCGCCGCACTGGAGCCCGAGAGTCAGATGGCTCGCTGGAACGGTCTCGCGCTTCGCCTTGTTCGCTTCCGGCAGCAATTCCTTGATGCGGGCAATGCCGTCGGCAACGGTCTTCTTGGTACCGCCGGTTTCCTGGATGGTGAAAGCCTGCAATTGCCTCGAGCGCTTCAGGCCTTGCGAAGCCAGCAGGTTGTTGATCTGGTTGGCCTCGCAGCCCAGGCCGATCATCAGCGAGGAATGGAAGTTCGGGTGAACGGCGTAGCCCGCCAGCACGCGGCGCAGCAGTTCCACCGGCTCGCCTTCGGAACCCATGCCGCAGCCGGTCTTGTGATGGATCGGCACCACGCCGTTCACGTTCGGGTACTGCGCCATGAAATCTTCGTCGAAGAACTTGGCGATGGTGCGGCAGACGTGCGCCGAGCAGTTCACGCTGGAGATGATGCCGAGATAGTTGCGGGTCGCCACACGCCCGTCTTCGCGGACGATGCCCTGAAAAGTCGCCGCGTTGGCGACGTAATCGACCGGCTTGTAGTCGGCACAGAAGGCGTAGTCGCGCTGGAAGTCGCCCATCGCCAGGTTGTGCACGTGTACGTGGTCTCCGGCTTTGATCGGCTTGACCGCGAAACCGATGATCTGGTTGTAGCGGCGCACCGGCGAGCCTTCCGCAATGTCGTGGGTGGCGATCTTGTGGCCGGCCGGGACGGTCACGCCAGTGCGGATTTTTTCCTTGATTATTTCGGTGCCGGCGGGCAGCTCCACCCGCGCGATCACCACGTCGTCCGCGGGATTCAGGCGGATGGTCAGATCGGCTGCTTGCAACATGTTGGCTTCTCCTTCGGTAAACGCCGGGGCGCCA
>JBOIFZ010000073.1:0-3741 GCA_050741735.1 Burkholderiales bacterium | reverse complement strand
GTACAGCATCGACGTGAAGGTCCCCGGTATGAAAATCGCCACCGTTGCCGCCTGTCCGGTGTTCGGCGGCAAGCTTGCCAGCGTGGACGACGGCAAGGCGAAGGCGATCAAGGGCGTGCACCAGGTGGTGCGCCTCGACGACGCCGTGGCGGTGATCGCCGATCATATGTGGGCGGCCAAGCAAGGCCTTGCCGCACTCGACATCCGCTGGGATGAGGGCCCGAACGCCAAGCTCAGTACCGCCGATATCGTTCAACAACTCGAAGCGGCCTCGCAGAAGCCGGGCGTGGTCGCGCGCAAGGACGGCGATGTCGCCAAGGCTATGGCCGGCGCCGCCCAGAAGGTCGAGGCGGTCTACCAGGTGCCGTTCCTCGCGCACGCCACGATGGAGCCCTTGAACTGCACCGTCCACGTACGCAAGGACGGCTGCGACGTGTGGGTGGGCACCCAGGTCGCGACCCGCGCCCAGGCCACCGCCGCGCAGGTGACCGGCTTGCCGCCCGAGAAGGTCCGGGTGCATAACCATCTACTCGGCGGCGGCTTCGGCCGGCGGCTGGAGGTAGATTTCATTACCCAGGCGGTGCAGATCGCCAAGCAAGTCGCTGGTCCGGTCAAGGTGATCTGGAGCCGCGAAGAAGACATCCAGCACGGCATCTACCGGCCCTACTACTACGATCGGCTCGCCGCCGGCCTCGACGGACAGGGCATGCCGATCGCCTGGAGCCATCGTGTCACTGCGTCCTCGATCCTTGCGCGCTGGTTCCCGCCGGCGTTCAAGGATGGGCTGGATCCGGATGCCGTGGACGGCGCAGTGGACCTGCCCTATGCGCTTCCGAACGTCCTGGTGGAGTACGTCCGTCAGGAGCCGCCGGGTATTGTCACTGGTTGGTGGCGCGGCGTCGGGCCTACGCACAACATCTTCATGGTGGAGAGTTTCATCGACGAGCTCGCGGGGGCTGCAAAGAAAGATCCGGTCGAATACCGCCGCGCACTGCTCGGCAAATCGCTGCGCGCACGGGCGGTGCTCGATTTGGCAACAGAGAAGGCCGGATGGGGTCAGCCATTGCCGCAGGGCCATGGTCGTGGCGTGTCCGTGCAGCACGCCTTTGGCAGCTATCTGGCACAGGTCGCGGAAGTAGCGGTCTCCAAGGAGGGCGAGGTGCGGGTCCAGCGGGTGGTGTGCGCGGTGGACTGCGGTATGACCGTGAACCCGGACACGGTGAAGGCGCAGATGGAAGGCGGAATCATCTTCGGCATCACGGCCGCCCTCTACGGCGAGATCACGATCAAGGACGGCCGTGTCGAGCAAAACAATTTCTACGACTACCGCATACTGGGCATCAACGAGGCACCGGTGGTGGAAGTCTATCTGGTGAAGAGTGCCGAAGCACCTGGGGGCATCGGCGAGCCTGGTACGGCAGCGATCGCGCCGGCGGTGACCAACGCGATCTTCGCGGCGACCGGTAAGCGGACCCGCAAGCTGCCGGTGAAGCCGGACCAGTTGCGTTCTGCGTAGTTGGGGCAGGCTCGTGACCCAGATTTAGAGAGATTTCCAAATGCCTTACGTCACTGTCGGCAAAGAAAATTCCGGTGGCATCGAGCTCTACTACAAGGACTGGGGGAAGGGACAGCCCGTGGTCTTCAGCCATGGGTGGCCGCTGGGCGCGGACGCCTGGGAAGACCAGAGGGTATTTCTGGCGGGCGGCTCGCACGGCCTGTGCTCAACCCAAAAGGAACAGGCCAACGAGGATCTGCTCGCGTTCTTCAAGGCGTAAGCAAATCACGCACAAAAGGTAATGAGAACCGCAAACGAGACTACGGAGAAAACGCTATGTCATCGGAAGCCGGAATCACTGTCGTTCGTCGGAATACCGAAGAGGTTCAGAGTTGTGGGAACTTTGAAGTGTTCGAAGAGCTCTTCGCCTCCGATTTCGTCGATCATACGCCCCAGCCAGGCGGCTTCACCCCGGATCGCGACGGCGCTCGAAATTTATACCGCACACTTCGCGCCGCGTTTCCTGATTTTCACGCGGAGATCCATTGGCAGATTTCCGACGGCGATCGTGTGACAACGTATAAAACGTACCATGGCACACACGAAGGGACATTCTGGGGATTGGCGCCGACGGGGCGCAAGGTCCACTTCGAGACCGTAGACGTTATGCGCGTGCGCAACGGCAAGATCACCGACCACTGGGGGGTCGCGAATCTCCTGTCCCTTATGCAGCAACTTGGCCTAGCAAGTCCACGACCAGTCTGATCCCAATCCTCGGTTCGCGCACCAGAGAGCAACTCGATGCCACGCTCGGAGCCCTCGACGTGAAACTCTCGCCCGATCAGATCGCCCGGCTCGATACGGCCAGCGCAATCCCGCTCGGCACGCCTCACGAACAGATCAACGGCTCCGCGGCTAGCATGGCGGGCGGCAAGCCCGAGCTGCTGGACTTGCCATCCATCCCGGTGGCGTAGATGCTCGGGTAGAAATCAAAAAGACACATACGAATCGGAGGAATTATGTCGAAGATGCGCGCCATGCAAGTCACTCATCCGGGTGGCCCGTTCGAACTCGTTGAACGCGAAATCCCAGAGCCGGGCGTTGGATCCGTGCGCATCAAGGTTGAGGCTTGTGGCGTCTGCCACAGCGACTCCTTTACAAAGGAGGGTATCTGGCCGGGCATCCGGTACCCGCGGGTCCCGGGACATGAGATCGCGGGAATCATTGATGCGGTCGGCACAGGCGTCGCCGGATGGATCCGAGGCCAACGGGTCGGAGTCGGCTGGCACGGCGGACACTGCGGGCACTGTGATTCTTGTCGGCGCGGCGATTTCGTGACCTGCCAAATCGCGCCCCAAGTTCCCGGTATCGCCTACGACGGCGGCTACGCCGAATATATGATCGCTCCCGCCGGCGTACTGGCGCTGATCCCCGAAGGCCTTTCAGCGATAGACGCCGGACCGCTGATGTGCGCTGGAATCACCACTTTCAATTCTCTTCGCAATAGCGGTGCGCGGCCCGGCGATCTTGTCGCCGTACTGGGCGTCGGAGGTCTCGGCCACTTAGGAATTCAGTTCGCCGCGAAGATGGGTTTTAGGACCGTTGCCATCGCACGAGGGATGGACAAGGAACCGCTGGCCAGAAAGCTCGGTGCTTGGTCTTACATCGATAGTAAAGCTCAGGATCCCGCCGCGGAACTGCTGAAGTTGGGCGGCGCCAAGGTCATCCTCGCTACTGTGACGAGCGGCAATGCGATGAGCGCGGTGTTGGGGGGTCTCGGCGTCACCGGGAAATTAGTCATCCTCGGTGCCGCCACCGAGCCGTTGGAGGTGCCGGCGCTGGCGCTTATTTCGGGACGGCGGTCGATCGTGGGCTGGCCTTCCGGCACGTCCATCGATTCGCAGGATACGCTTGCCTTCAGCATGGTCACCGGCGTGCGGGCTATGACTGAAGTATTTCCTCTAGAGCGTGCAGCCGAGGCCTACGAACTGATGATGAGCGACAAGGCACGGTTTCGTGCTGTCCTCACGACCGGGCAGTAAATTGAAAGACAAGATCGAGTCGAGAAAGACGCATCGCCCATGACTGATACAGCCCTTCCGGCGCTGACGCTTGCCTCGGGTGTTGAGCGCATGTTTCCGACGCTGACGCCTGCTCAGGTTAAACGGATCGCTGTGCATGGACAGGTGCGTTCGACCCGACCTGGAGAGGTGCTCGTCGAGGCGGGAGAGCAGGTCGTGCCGTTC
>JBOIFZ010000072.1:0-1897 GCA_050741735.1 Burkholderiales bacterium | reverse complement strand
GCCCTTCGCGTCGCGCCTGGCTGCGCGCGGGGCTATTCGTGTTCAGCGCATGCGTGGCGAACGCAGCGCTATCGCAGGATTATCCCAGCCGGCCGATCCGCATCATCGTGCCGTTTCCCGCGGGCGGTACCGCCGATTTGCTGGCGCGCCAGATCGGCCAGATCATGAGTGACGCATTGCGTCAGCAAGTCCTCATCGAGAACCGCGCCGGCGCCGGCGGCAACATCGGCGCGGATCTCGCAGCCAGGTCGAAGCCTGACGGCTACACGTTGCTGATGGGTACTGTCAGCACACACGCGATCAATCCGAATCTCTATCCGAATATGCCCTACGACGCGGACAAGGATTTCGCGCCGATCTTGTTGGTTGCCACGCTTCCCAACCTGCTGGTAGTGCACCCGTCGGTTCCGGCAAAGGACGTCGGGGAACTGATTGCGCTTGCCAGGGCAAAACCCGGTGAACTGGCGTTTGCCTCGGCCGGAAACGGAACCACTCAACATCTTTCCGGCGAATTGTTCAAGAAACTCGCCAACGTCGATATGATCCATATTCCGTACAAGGGCAACGCGCCAGCGGTGACCGACCTGGTCGGCGGCCAGGTACAGGTCATGTTCGACAACATTCCGGTTTCGCTGCAGCAGGTTCGCGCCGGCAAGTTACGTGCACTCGCGGTCACCGGTTTGAAGCGCTCGCCGGTATTGCCGGATATCCCGACGATTGCGGAAGCCGCAATTCCTGGCTACAACATCACCTCCTGGTTTGGGCTGTATGCACCAGCCGGCACGCCACCCCGGATCGTCGAGCGCTTGAACCAGGAAGCGAACAGGACGCTGGCAGACAAGGCGTTCCGCCGGCGACTGATGGATCAGGGGATCGAACCTGCCGGCGGCACATCCGCGCATTTCGCAGCCTTCGTGCAGGCCGAATCGGCGAAATGGGGCAAGATCGTCAAGGAGTCGGGCGCCCGCATCGACTGAGCTTCCCTAGCGTCCGCTTTTTAGCGCCTGCTCGCGGATCGCGGTGAGGCTGGTGCGCGTGGTGATGGCCTCCGGGTCGATTCGCAGTTCCAGCAACGCCGGTTTGCCCGAGGCCACCGCCCGTTCGAATGCCAGGGCGAACTCCGCGGTCCTCTGCACCGTCTCCCCGTGCAATCCGTAAGCGCGCGCCAGCGCGCCGAAATCCGGATTGTCGAGCGCGGTCGCGTACACCCGCGCCGGATAGTCGCGTTCCTGGTGCATGCGGATGGTGCCGTACATGCCGTTGTTGATCACGACGAACACGACCTGCAGCCGATATTGCGCGGCCGTAGCCAGTTCCTGCCCGTTCATCAAAAAGCAGCCATCGCCGGAAAAACTCACCACCACGCGGTCGGGGTGCACCACCTTGGCGGCGATACCGGAAGGCACGCCGTAACCCATCGCGCCGCTGGTGGGGCCCAGCTGGGTACGGAAACCGCGGTACTGATAGAAGCGTTGCACCCAACCCGCGTAATTGCCCGCGCCATTGGTGATGATGGCGTTTTCCGGCAGGCGAGCGCGCAGGAAGACCATCACCTCCCCCAGATCAAGATCGCCGGACATCGGGCCGGGATCGAGGTTCTTCAGGTAATCCTCGCGGGCCCGATGGGTCCATTCGCGCCAGCGCGAGGAGTCCACGGACGGCAGGTTTGCCGCTGCCTGGGCGAATTGCGCCATCCCGGAGTTGATCATCAGTTCGGCACGGTAAACGCGCCCCAATTCTTCGTTCCCCGGATGCACGTGCACGAGGCGTTGCAGTGGACTTGGGATCGGGAACAGTGTGTATCCGCCGGTGGTCATCTCGCCAAGCCGCGGGCCGATCGCCAGGATCAAGTCGGCGCCGCGTATGCGGTTCCCGAGCAACGGGTCGATGCCGATGC
>JBOIFZ010000071.1:0-1812 GCA_050741735.1 Burkholderiales bacterium | reverse complement strand
CAATCGTCTCTTCGATCCGCTCCTGCGGATTGACATACAGGTCGATGAGGCGCGGGATGGCGAGCTTCTGCGGCGGGTCGTACTTACGCTCCTGCCAGAAGAAGTGCATTTTCCATTTGCGCCATTTAATCGCGTAGAGCTCCGATCCGCCGATGCTTCCCTGGAAGACCGGGATGAATTCACGCGCCGACTTCTCGGTCTTGCCGAGCAGGAACGCGCTCTGGTCGATACCGTCGACCGCACGATCGGTGGGGATGGCGGCTCCGCCCAGCTTGGCCAGCGTGGTGTAAAGGTCAGTGACCTGCAGCATCTCATTGCTGACCCGGTCGGCAGGAATTTTGCCCGGCCAGCGCACGATGAACGGCACGCGCAAGGAGCCTTCCATCGCGGTCACGTAGGTGCCGGTCCAGGGACCGGCACAGACTATCAACCGCATGAGTTCCTCGGGGCCGTTGTCGCTGGTGAAGATAAAGATGGTGTTGTCCTGGATCTTCAGCGCCTTGATGGCGTCGAGCATCCGTCCGACGTTGTAGTCCATCTCGGCGAGCATGTCGGCGAACGGGCCATTGCCGGTCTTGCCGTCGAACGCCTTCGAAACCCGGGTCGGCATATGCGGCTGCGTCAGCGGCACGTAGGCGAAGAACGGCTTGCCCGCCTTGGCGTTGCGCTGCATGAACGCGATGGTGCGGTCGGTGACTTCGCCGTCGATCTCGCGGCGCGCGTCGGCGTCATAGACTTTAATCTTGCGGGTCTTCTCGCCCTTGCGACCTTCCATCACGTACTCGAGATGCGCGACCGCCGGATCGAAATCCTTGTCCTGCGCCCACCAGCTCTCGTCGGAGGAATTCGGGATCCCGTACCACTCGTCGAAGCCCTGATCGTTCGGATAGCGTCCCTCGCTGTCACCCAGGTGCCACTTGCCGTAATGCGCAGTCGCGTAACCGCGCTCGGCGAGCAGCTCCGCGATCGTGACCTCCCACTGCACCAGCCCGTAAGGCTTGCCGTCCACCGGTACGGTGTAGGTGCCGGAGCGGATCGGATGGCGGCCGACCATCAGCGCCGAACGGCTCGGCGTGCACGACGGTTCGACGTTAAAATTGGTCAACCGCGTGCCCTGGCGCGCGAGTTCGTCGAGCCGCGGCGTCGGCGCCCCGCGGGTAATACCGCCGCCGTAGGAGCCGAGCTCCCCGTAGCCGAAGTTGTCGGCCATGATAAGCACGATGTTGGGCTTGTCCGCGGCTCTGGCCCATGAGCCAATGCTCAGCGCCGCCACGACCATGGCGAGGCTCAGAGTTTTCAGGATGGCGTGATTCATGGTCGTTGTTCCCTTCATGGTTGTTGTCATAGTCTTGGACTTAGGCGACCGTTTCCGCGGCTGCGGCCGTAACGCAGGAAGCGAAGGTCTCTTCAAGCAAGCTCGTGTCGATGCTGCCGGCCGCGCCGATGGCCACGATCTGCGTGCGCGGCGTCCGGCCGCCCCATTCGCTTTCCAGCGTGAGATCCACCCGCTTGCCGACGACCTGCAGGACCGCGCGCCGCGCGGGCGCATCCGCGCTGTGGATCACCCCTTTGCAGCGGTAGATATTCACCGGCAGACGGGAGATGGTTTCCCGCAGCGCTTCGAGGGAGAGCGGCCGGTCCGTCTCATAGCTCCACGTGCTGAAGGTTTGCGCGTGATCGTCGTGATGGTGATGATGGTCGCGGTGCAGGTCGTGGCAGGCGTGCTCGTCGTGGTCACGGGCTCCGGGCTCCAACCGCGCTGCGTCGAAGCGGCCGTTCGAGAGCAGGATTTCCAGCGGCACGTCGCAGTGC
>JBOIFZ010000070.1:0-3250 GCA_050741735.1 Burkholderiales bacterium | reverse complement strand
AACTCCCAACCGTTGTTCGAGCGTGGGAACGCGGCCAGCAGCTTGCCATTCACGGCTGGATCTACGACCTTCGCGACGGCTTGCTCCGTGACCTTGAAGTCAGCGTCAGCACTGCAACACCGTGAAGTTGCCCAACTCTAGCTGGTGCAGACGGGCCGGAAGCGTCGTGCCAGCATCCACCACCGTGCGAGCCCGCCGCACAGCATTACGTTAATCAGATTGCGGCGCCGGGTGGATGTTGTCCACCCAGTGAACTTCTTCCGGCTTCTCCACCACGGGGATGTCGAGGTTCACAACTACCGGCTCCTGCCCGCTGCGGCAGAGCACGCAGGACAGCTGTTCGCTTTCGGAGGCGTTGATCTCCTGGTGCGGTACGTAAGGCGGTACGTGGATGAAATCGCCGGGGCCGGCCTCAGCGACAAATTCGAGATTGTCGCCCCAGCGCATCCGCGCCTTGCCGCTGACGACATAGATGACGCTTTCCACCGGGCCGTGGTGATGGGCGCCGGTCTTGGCATTGGGTTGAATGACCACGGTTCCGGCCCACAGCTTCTCCGCGCCGCAGCGCGCGTAGGTGATCGCGGCTGCACGGTTCATTCCCGGCGTCTGCGCGGTGTTGGTGTCGAGTTCGGATCCCTTGACGATGCGAATGCCGTGATACTTCCACTTCGATTCGGCCATTTTCCCTCACCTTTTCACCTGAGTCGCAGCAGGACCAGCAGCAACACGGTCGGGATGATGGTATTCACCAGAGACAGCACGAACAAATTGCGCGCGCCTTTCTCGTTCGATACGGCATGAATGAACGCCGTGACCCCCGATACCGCGACCACCAGCCCGCCGATCGCGTAAAGCACGGAAAAAATCTGGAACTCTCCCTGGCGCTGGAAATAGGGCACGAGATTCAACTGCCAGGTCAGGTAGGCGATCAAACCCAGGTTGGCAAGCAGTGGCAGATAGTAGAGTAGAAACCGCCTGAGATTCAGTTTCACCGCTTCCTTTCCTCCAATGACATCTGCAACACACGCGCAACGTGCAGCGCCGTCTTGCGCGCGCCGTCGTGAATCTGGTGCCGGCAACTCGTGCCGTCTGCAACGATGATCGTATCTTCGCCGGCTTTTCTGACTGCCGGGAGCAGCGACTGTTCCGCCATCTTCATGCTCACCGCGAAGTGTTCGGCCTCGTAGCCGAAATTGCCGGCCATGCCGCAGCATCCGGAATCCACCGTCTGCACTTTCAGGCCGGGAATCATGGCCAGTACCTTGCGTACCGCGGGCATGGCGTCAAAGGCCTTCTGGTGGCAGTGTCCGTGCAGCAGCGCGGTCTGCGCCCGCAGCGGCGCCAGGTCGAGAATGAGGCGCCCCGCGTCCGCTTCGCCGGCGAGAAATTCCTCCAGCAGCAAAGCGCGCTCCGCGGTCGGCCCGATTTCGCCGTCCAGTCCCATTACCAGGAACTCGTCGCGCAGCGTGAACAGGCACGAAGGCTCGAGCCCGACGATGGGCACGCCGCGATCCACGAACGGACGCAGCGCGTCGAGCGTCCGCTGCGCTTCGATCCTCGCCTCGTCCACCAGGCCGGCGGCGAGAAACGTGCGGCCGCAACAAAGCGGGCGACGGCTGTTGCGCGGTTCGGCAATTTCGACGCTGTAGCCCGCGGCCTCAAGCACGTCCAGCGCGGCATGGACGTTTTCGGGTTCAAAGTAGCGATTGAACGTGTCCACCAGCAGGACCACCTCGCCCCGCCCCTTTTCACTTTTGGAGAGTGGCGAAAGGTCAGGACGCGGAGACCGTGAACGAAAGTGGCGGTCGGCCCACAGGGGCAGGCTTCTTTTCGCGCTGAGACCGAGAAACTTCTCGGTCACCCATGGAAGACCGGGAATCGCGTCGCGCAAATTCAGCAACGGTGCGAACATCGAAGCAACCGGAGCGTAACGCGGCAGCCACGCAATCAGTTTCTGCCTCAAAGTGAGGCCGTGGCGCTTGTTGTAGTGATGCAGAAACTCGATCTTCATGCGCGCCATGTCCACGCCGGTGGGACATTCGCGCTTGCAGCCCTTGCAGCTGACGCACAGCGCCATGGTATCGCGCATTGCGTCCGAGGTCAGTGCGTCCGGGCCGAGCTGTCCGGAAATCGCCAGCCGCAGTGTGTTGGCGCGGCCGCGCGTCAGGTGCTGCTCATCGCGCGTGACGCGGAACGACGGGCACATGGTGCCGGCGTCGAATTTGCGGCAGTGGCCGTTGTTATTGCACATTTCCACCGCCGGACCGAAACCGCCCCAATCCGACCAGTCGAGCGCGGTGTCCAGCCTCGCGACCCGGTAACCGGGCTTGTAACGGAACAACGAACGGTCGTCCATCTTCGCCGGGCGAACAATCTTCCCCGGATTCATCAGGCCCTTCGGATCAAAGAGGTCCTTGATTTGCGTCAGCGCGGCACCCAGGCGGCTTCCGAGAATCGGCTCGATCCACTCGGAGCGCACCAGTCCGTCGCCGTGCTCGCCCGAGTAGGCGCCTTTGAATTCCCTGACCATGGCGCAGGCTTCCTCCGCGATTGCACGCATCTTTTCCGCGCCATCGCGGCGCATATCCAGTATCGGGCGCACGTGCAGCGTCCCTACCGACGCATGCGCATACCAGGTCCCGTGGGTGCCGTGCTTCGCAAAAATCTTCGTCAACCTGTCGGTGTACTCCGCGAGGTGTTCGAGCGGAACCGCACAGTCCTCGATGAATGACACCGGTTTTCCGTCGCCCTTCATCGACATCATGATATTGAGCCCGGCCTTGCGCACCTCCCAGATTTCCTTTTGCAGCGCCGTGTCGGTGATCTCCACCACGGCCCCGGGATGCCCGAGATCGCCCATCAATTGCGTCAGGCGCTGAAGTTTTGCGATCTGTGTGTTCCGGTCCTCGCCCGCGAACTCCACCAGCAGGATGGCCTCGGGTTCACCCTTGAGAAACCTTGCGACGATCGGCCGGAACCTGGCGTTGCCGCGCGCCAGATCGATCATGGTGCGGTCCACCAGTTCGACCGCGTCGGGGTCGAGCGTTACGATATGCCGGGTGACGTCCATGGCCCGGTAAAAGCTGGCGAAGTGCACCACGCCGAGTACCTTGTGTGCGGGAAGCGGGGAGAGCTTCAGCGTTATGCGCGTCGAGAATGCCAGCGTGCCTTCCGAGCCGACCAGCAGGTGCGCGAGGTTGTGCGCAGCCGGGTTCGATTCACTGCCCGGCAGCACCATGTCCAGGTTGTA
>JBOIFZ010000069.1:0-6481 GCA_050741735.1 Burkholderiales bacterium | reverse complement strand
AGCGGCCGGGTCTGTCCGTCGGTGGTGACCTGATGTTCTTCCATCGCCTCCAGCAGCGCGCTTTGTGCTTTCGGTGTGGCGCGGTTGACCTCGTCGGCGAGGATCACCTGCGAGAATACCGGGCCGGGATGGAATTTGAAGGTCGAGCTTTCGCGATCGAACACCGATACGCCGAGGATGTCGGCGGGCAACAGGTCGCTGGTGAACTGGATGCGCTGGAAATCGAGTCCCAGGGTCTTGGCAAGCGCATGCGCTAGAGTGGTCTTGCCCACCCCCGGCAAGTCCTCGATCAGCAGATGTCCGCGTGCCAGCAGGCAGGCAAGCGTCAGGCGGATCTGGCGTTCCTTGCCGAGGATGATCCGGCCCACCTGAACGACAACGGGATCGAGCGGATTGGGCATGCGTATGGGATGGGTTTCCGGAAGCGAAATCGGCAAAGCGCTCATTGCTTGGGAAAGCGCGGCCGGTCCGGAGTTCCCGGAAACCCTAGTTTACCTCAGGTTGTTTCCCGGGTTGCCGCCGTTCCGGCGGGAATGTCGCGCGTCGCCAGATTCTTGACCACATGCCGCAGCGACGGATCCCCTGCGCTCGCGTCGATCGTGAACCCAAGCGCATCCATCAGGGCCAGCATTCTGGTGTTGCCTGCGAGGACCCGGCCTTCCATGGTTTCCAGTCCACGGCTGCCGGCGGCGTCCATCAGGCTGTGCATCAGTTTCGAGCCTATGCCCTTGCGCTGCCAGGCATCGGCAACGACGATTGCGAACTCGCAGCTCGTGCCGTCGGGGTTGATTGCGTAACGGGCTACGCCGATCTCCGTTTCCCGACCGTTCTCGCTGATCACCGCGATCAGCGCCATCTCCCTTTCGTAGTTGACCTGCGTGAAGCGCGTGAGCGCCGTTTCGCTGAGATCGCGAACGGCATTGAAAAAGCGAAAATAGCGCGATTCGTCGGAAAGGTTGTGCACAAAGTCCTGCTCGATCTGGCGATCCTCCGGCCGAATCGGACGAATGACGACACGGGTGCCGTCGCGCAGCGTCCAGCTCTGCACCAGTTCAACAGGGTAGGGAAGTTTCTCGGCCACGTGCGGACGGGAGCGCGTTCATTCGCAAAGATTAGCCCAAGGCAAATCTCGCGTCATGGACAAGCGCGCTGCCCCTGAATAAGATGCCGCGAACCCTTGGTTCACGTCACTGCGCGCCAAATCATGCCAACTGCCCTTGTTCACCACCGAGATTGCGCGTTGCACGATATGGGCTCCCATCACCCCGAGTGTCCGGCGCGGCTAGCCGCGATCGAAGATCACCTGCTCGCCACCGGAATTCTGGAGCATCTGGTGGAAGTGGACGCGCCGCTGGCGACGCGCGAGCAACTTTTGCGGGTGCACGATCCGGACTATTTGGATGCGATCGAAGCCAGCGTGCCGGAGCGCGGACTCGTCCACCTCGATCCCGATACCGCGATGAACCCGCACTCGCATCATGCCGCCTTGCGGGCGGCGGGGGCGGTGGTCAAGGCGACCGACATGGTGATGAGCGGTGAGGTCGAGAACGCCTTCTGCAACGTGCGTCCGCCGGGGCATCATGCCGAACGCGCGCGCGCGATGGGATTCTGTTTTTTCAACAACGTCGCGGTGGGCGCCGCCCATGCGCTGGAAAAGCACGGTCTGGAGCGCGTTGCCATCGTGGACTTCGATGTGCACCACGGCAACGGCACCGAGGATATCTTTCGCGATGAACCCCGGGTGATGATGGTCTCTACTTTCCAGCACCCGTTCTATCCATACAGCGGGCTCGAGGGGCGCTCGGAACGGATGGTGAACATTCCGCTGGCCGCCTACAGCGGCGGGGTCCAGTTCCGGGAAGCGGTTGAGAAATTCTGGATTCCGGCACTGGAACGTTTCCGGCCACAAATGTTCTTCATCTCCGCTGGATTTGATGCGCATCGCGACGATGACATGGCTGCCCTGAACCTGGTCGAAAGCGATTACGCCTGGGTGACCGAACGATTGGTTGTGTATTCAGATAGATTCTGCGGGGGGCGGATCGTCTCGACGCTTGAAGGGGGATATGAACTGGATGCGCTGGCACGAAGTGTCGCCGTGCACTTGCGTGCCCTGGCCCGGTTGTAAAGAATCCGAAGCGCCTGCGGCGGCATTTTCCTTCTGCAAGAGCCGGATTGAAGCGCTCGAGATCTAAAGAATAAGAGCCGCGGCCACTTTCCGGCCTTCCGCGACCAGGATGTTGTAAGTCCGGCAGGCCGCGGGTGTATCCATCACTTCGACGCCAACGCGCCCTCGCGCCAGCGATTGCAGAAGGCGGGGGTGGACGAAGCGCAGGCTTTTCCCCGTGCCAAGCAGCACAATTTCCACGCCGAGACCGGCCAGAAACTCGAGATCCTCTTCCCGCAGTGTATCCACTCTTGAAACAGCCCAGGTCTCGACCGGCCGATCGGGCAGAACCACGAGACTGCGTTCGTAGCGCACCGCGTTCACCATCACATAGCCCTCACCATAACCGGTGAAGGTATTCTGATTGTCGCTTCGGGCGAGGTGAAGTTTCAAGGCGCCGAGTTTCTTTGCTGCAATGCGGCTGATCCGGTAGGATTATAACTTTTCAATCGCCCCAATTTCCATCGCCTCGACAATTGGTTACGAGTCGACGGCAGCGCCGGTCCGAACCCATGCCCATGAACGATTTTCCCCGCATACGACGCCTGCCACCTTACGTCTTCAACATCACCGGCGAATTGAAGGCGGCGGCACGCAGCCGCGGCGAGGACATCATCGACATGAGCATGGGCAACCCGGATGGGGTGACGCCCAGGCACATCGTGGACAAGCTGGTGGAGGCGTCGCAGCGCATCGATACCCACGGCTACTCGGTTTCCAAGGGCATCCCGCGGTTGCGCCGCGCGATCTGCAACTGGTACCAATCCCGCTTTGGCGTCACGTTGGACCCGGATTCCGAGGCCATCGTCACGATCGGCTCCAAGGAAGGCCTCGCGCACCTGATGCTCGCCACCCTGGATCACGGCGACACGGTGCTGGTGCCGAATCCAAGCTATCCCATTCATATTTACGGTGCTGTGATCGCCGGCGCGGATATCCGCTCGGTGCGCATGACGCCGGGAATCGATTTCATCCAGGAACTGCAGCGGGCGATACGGGAATCCATCCCCAAGCCGAAGATGATGATCCTGGGTTTTCCGAGCAACCCGACCGCGCAATGCGTGGAGCTCGATTTCTTCGAGCGGGTCGTGGCGCTGGCCAAGGAATACGGCATCCTGGTGGTGCACGATCTCGCCTACGCCGACATCTGTTTTGACGGCTGGAAGGCGCCATCGATGATGCAGGTGCCGGGCGCTCGCGAAGTCGGGGTCGAATTCTTCACCATGAGCAAGAGTTACAACATGGCCGGCTGGCGCGTCGGCTTCATGGTTGGCAACAAGGAACTGGTTTCCGCATTGGCACGCATCAAGAGCTACCATGACTACGGCAGCTTCACCCCCATCCAGGTGGCATCCATCGCCGCGCTTGAGGGCCCCCAGGACTGCGTGCGCGAAATCTGCGAGAAGTATCAGAAACGCCGCGACGTCCTCGTGCGAGGCCTGCATGAGGCCGGGTGGATGGTGCAGGTGCCGAAAGCGTCGATGTACATCTGGGCCGAGATTCCGGCGCCTTACAAAGGCATGGGATCGTTGGAATTTGCCAAAAAACTTCTGGCGGACGCCAAGGTGGCGGTTTCCCCCGGCATCGGCTTCGGCGAGTACGGTGACGGCCATGTGCGCTTCGCCCTGATCGAGAACGAAGCGCGCACACGCCAGGCCGTGCGGGGAATCAAGGAAATGTTCCGTCGTGACGGGATGCTGGTGCCCGGCCCACGCCTCGTTTCCGCGTAGGCCTGCGCGCCGGTCAGCTTGACCTTGTACAAGGCGCGCCGAATTTTCAGGTTTCCGATTCGATCGGGCGCGCGTCGCCCGATCATTTTGTGTAGAGATTGATCATGACAGCCGACGCGTTGCGCATCGTGCAGATCACCGGGAAGAATGGCGAAGTGCTGGAGCGCGAGTGGCTCGCCGGCGCCGAGGCCGTGCATCGACAGTTGCGTCCACAATTGCCGGCCGATTACCCCGCCAAGATGCAACGGATTTTCCGCGACGGGGGCGAGATGTGCATCGCGGTGAGGAACAAGAAAGTGGTCGGCGTGGCGGTCTACCGCGAGTTTGAGAACACCCATGCCGGCCGCCGGTTCTACGTCGATGATCTGGTGACTGATGAACGCGAGCGCTCCTCCGGAATAGGGCAGGTGTTGTTGGCCTATCTGCAACAGTCCGCCCGCGAACGCGACTGCCCGGGACTGGACCTGGAGTCGGGTACGCACCGCACCCGCGCGCACCGTTTTTACTTCCGTGAGGGATTTTTCATCACCTCATTTTCGTTCAGAAAAGATTTTTCATGAAACCGATGCATGTGGGCCTGCTCGGCATCGGCACCGTGGGGGGCGGAACGTTCGCCGTGCTCTGCCGCAACCAGGAAGAGATCACCCGGCGGGCCGGCCGCGGCATCGTCATCAGGATGGTCGCCGACAAGGACCTTGGCCGGGCGCGCAAGCTGGTTGGCGATGCCGCCGAGATTACCGATGACGCTTACAAGGTGGTAGGCAACCCCGATATCGACATCGTGATCGAATTGATCGGAGGCACCAAAGTCGCGAAGGACTTGATTCTGGCGGCGATCGACAACGGCAAGCATGTCGTTACCGCCAACAAGGCCTTGCTGGCGACACACGGCAACGAGATTTTCCTTGCTGCGCAAAAGAAAGAGGTCATGGTCGCCTTCGAAGCGGCGGTTGCGGGCGGTGTGCCGATCATCAAGGCGCTACGCGAAGGCCTGACGGCCAACCGCATCGAGTGGATCGCTGGAATCATCAACGGGACCTCGAACTTCATCCTATCGGAGATGCGCGAGAAGGGGTCAAGCTTCAAAGAGGTGCTGGCCGAGGCGCAGCGCCTGGGCTATGCGGAAGCCGATCCGACGTTCGACATCGAGGGTGTGGATGCCGCGCACAAGCTCACCATCATGGCTGCGATCGCCTACGGCATCCCGATGCAGTTCGACAAGGCCTATACCGAGGGCATCTCCAAGCTCACCAAGGAGGACATTCGCTACGCCGAGGAACTCGGCTACCGGATCAAGTTGCTCGGCATCACCCGGCGCACGCCGGCCGGGATCGAACTGCGGGTGCATCCGACGCTGATCCCGTCGCGGCGGCTGATCGCTAACGTGGAAGGGGTCATGAACGCCATCCTGGTCAAGGGAGACGCGGTCGGGGCCACGCTATACTACGGCGCCGGCGCCGGCGCAGAGCCGACCGCCTCAGCGGTGGTGGCCGATCTGGTGGACGTGACCCGGATGCATACCGCCGATCCGGAACACCGGGTACCGCATCTGGCATTCCAGCCCGACCGCATGTCCGATACGCCGATCCTGGCGATGGAGGAAGTCGAGACCTCGTACTACCTGCGGCTGCGGGTGCTGGATCGCCCGGGCGTGCTCGCCGACATCACTCGCATACTCGCCGACATGTCAATTTCGATCGATGCGATGGTGCAGAAGGAGCCGAGCGAAGGCGAAGAGCAGGTGGACATCATCATGCTGACCCATCTGACCCAGGAAAAAAAGGTCAACTCGGCGATCAAGCGCATCGAGTCGCTGCCGGTGGTGTCCGGCAAGGTCACCCGCATCCGCCTCGAGCAACTTGGTCGCAACTAAGATCGGGTCCTTCACCGCCTTTGCGGTTAGTCATTTTTCAGAATAACCATGACAGTTCACTACACCGGCCTAATCAACCGCTACCGCGACCGCCTCCCGATCGCGCCGAACACGCCCGTCATCACGCTCAACGAAGGCAACACGCCGCTGATCGAACTGGTCAACTTGCCGAAGATCATCAGAAAGGATGTGCGTATCTTCTGCAAGTTCGAAGGATTGAATCCGACCGGCTCGTTCAAGGACCGCGGCATGACCATGGCGGTGACTAAAGCGGTCGAAGCGGGTGCGCGGGCGATCATCTGTGCTTCGACCGGCAATACGTCGGCATCTGCCGCTGCCTATGCCGCTCGCGCAGCCATCACCTGTTATGTATTGATTCCGGAAGGCAAGATCGCGCTCGGGAAACTCTCTCAGGCGATGATGCATGGATCCGTGGTCATCCAGATCCGCGGCAATTTCGACGACGGCATGCGGTTGGTACAGGAAGTGGCGCAGAGCATGCCGGTGAACATCGTCAATTCGATCAACCCCTATCGGCTGCAGGGCCAGAAGACCATCGCCTTCGAGGTGATCGAGGCGCTGGGCGACGCGCCGGATTATCATGTGCTGCCGGTCGGCAATGCCGGCAACATCTCGGCGCACTGGATGGGATACAGCGAGGCGGTGGGCAAGAACACGGCGAGCTGCTCGCACTGCGGCGGCGATTGCAAG
>JBOIFZ010000068.1:0-2976 GCA_050741735.1 Burkholderiales bacterium | reverse complement strand
ATGCGTATACACCTGCGTCGTGGAGATGCTGGAGTGGCCCAGCATTTCCTGCACCGCGCGCAGGTCGCCGCTGGATTGCAGCACGTGCGAGGCGAAGGAGTGGCGCAGCATGTGCGGATGAACGTGACCGGGAAGTCCCTGCTTGACGCTCCAGGTTTTCAGGCGTTGCTGGATCGCGCGCGGCGTGATGGCGCCGCCGCGCTGGCTGACGAACAGTGCGGTCTCGTCCTGTTTCGCCAGCAACTCCCTTACTGCCATCCATGCTTTCAACGCCCGCAGTGCGTGGCTGCCGACCGGCACAACTCTGGTCTTGTTGCCCTTGCCGGTCACGCGCACGGTTGCATCCGCGAAGTTGACGTCGCCCGACTTGAGCGAGGTGAGTTCGGAAAGCCGCAGGCCCGAGGAGTAGAACATCTCGAAGATCGCCCGGTCGCGTACCGCCAGCCTGTCGTCGTCGGTAATGCTGACAAGGCGGGTGGCTTCGTCGGGCGACAGCGCCTTGGGCAGCGACTTCGGCGACTTGGGCGGCCGCACGCCGGTGCAGGGATTGCGGCTGAAACCGTGATCGCGCGCGAGATAGTTGAAGAAACCGCGCCAGGCGGACAACAGGCGTGCCAGCGATTTGCCGCCAAGCCCGCGCCCGTGCAGTTGGGCTGCGAAACGCCGGATCTGATAAATCTGCAGTTCCGCGAGCGGCGTCGTGCCCGCCAGCTCGAGCAGCGCACGCACGTCGCGCGCGTACGCATCGGCGGTGTGGCGCGACAAACGCCGTTCCTGCCGCAACTGGGTCAGGAAACCGGCAAGGTACGGATGTTCGGGCTCAGCGGCCTCGAACGAAGACTTGGAAACGGTTGCGCCGGCCATTTACAGATATCTGCCCAGCCCGGTGCTGACCAGTTCACCGAGACGCTTCAGGTACAGCGTGCCCATTTCGGGGTAGAAGCGCTGCGGGTCTTCACTGGCGAGTATCAACAGGCCGATCACTTTGTCCCCCCGTAGCGGCACATAGGCAAACGACTTCACGATGGTTTCCGCCTCGCCGACCCACTGTACGGTTTCGAACATCGGTGTGCGGCTGCAATAAGGATGACTGAGGCTTTCGGCGAAAACCCGCACTTCCCGGCTTGCCGGTCCGAACTCGGCGAGAGGCGGATGATCCGTTTCGCTCCAAAGGCGAATGCTCACGTGCGGCACGGCAAAGTCTTCGCGCAGGTTGTAGTAGATGACCCGCAGCATCGCCTCGAGATCCGGCGCCTTGATCAGCTCTATCGCGGCGCGGTGCACCCGCTCGCCGAGCGCATCGCTTTCCTCGCCGAATTGCACCAGTTCCCGCAGCTTCGCCTCGAGGACCCTGGTTTTCTCACGCAGGCTGACGATCTGGCGCTCGGAAAGCGGTATTGCCCTGCCGCCATGCGGGTGCGGAACGTGGATTTCCGCCAGCACCTCGGCATGTTCTTCGAAGAATTCCGGGTGATCCTGCAGGTAGCGGGCAACGTCTTCTGGTCTCATTCCGGATCTTTCCCTACAGTATGATTTCACCTTCGTAAACGGTCTCAGCCGGCCCGGTCATCATCACCGGGTGGCCTTCCCCCTGCCAAGCGATTTCGAGCTTGCCGCCGTGGGTCCGTACTTCCACCGGGGAGTCGAGCAGACCGCGCGGGATTCCCACCGCGACCGCGGCGCAGGCGCCGGTGCCGCAGGCGAGCGTTTCCCCGCTTCCACGCTCGAAAACCCGCAGTCTGATGCGGTGCCGGTCGTCGATCTGCATGTAGCCCGCGTTCACCCTTTGCGGAAAACGCGGATGCTTTTCGATCAGCGGCCCCTCAGTCAGCACCGGCGCGGTTTCGACGTCAGCCACCACCTGCACCGCATGTGGATTGCCCATGGACACCGCGCCGATTTCGATCGACCTGCCGCCGACTTCAAGTGCATAGGTTAGCGCGCGGCGATCGGCCACGAACGGAATATTCGCCGGCTCGAACTCCGGCGCCCCCATCGCGACCGTTACCCGCCCGTCTTTCTCCAGCTGCGGCTCGATCACGCCCGAGCCGGTCTCCACCCGGATCGCGGACTTGCCGGACAGTCCCTTGTCGTGCACGTAGCGCACGAAGCAGCGTGCGCCGTTGCCGCATTGATTCACCTCGCCGCCGTCGGCGTTGAAGATGCGGTAGTAGAAGTCGGTTCCGCGTGTGCGCGCCGGTTCGATCACCAGCAACTGGTCGAATCCGACTCCGAAGTTGCGATGCGCCAGCTTGCGGATGGTCTCCGGTTCCAGTCGCAGCGGTTGGCGGATGGCATCGATGACCACGAAGTCGTTCCCGGCGCCCTGCATTTTGGTGAATTTGATTTTCACTAGGCGTTAGGCGAGAGGCGAGAGGCGAGAGGCCAAGAATCGGTGAATAGTTGATTCAGTAATTAGGTGAATGAAACCAGTCACTCAATCACTTAATCACTTAATCACCCCTTACCCCTCACCCCTCACGTCCTTCGTCATCACGTAATCGTCCATGTGGAAACCGCCGCCGATGTCTGTCTTGACCCTGTCCACCACTTCAAACCCGAGGTGCCGGTATGCCGCTATCGAGTCGAAGTTGTTCCTGTTGACCTGCAGGTACACCTCATCGCAGCCCTGGGCGCGAGCGGCCTGCTCGACGTACCGGACCAGCGCCGCTCCACAACCCCTGCCGCGGAACAGCCCGTGCACGTACAGTTTGTCGAGCTTCACCGCGTGCCGCGCGCCGTCTGCCTCGTAAGAGGCGAATCCGCCGAGTTCGCTATTCACCAGCAGTTTGACCCACCGCGCCGCACCGCTCTCGATCTCGGCGCGAATCGCATCAGGCGAGTAGCGCTGCTCGAGCATGTATTCTATCTGCTTGACCGTGATGATACCGGGATAGTGCTGGTGCCAGATTTCGCGCACCAGAGCGTTGAGCGGTTCGATGTCCGCAGCTGCGAGCGGAGAAATGCGGCAGTCAT
>JBOIFZ010000067.1:0-2640 GCA_050741735.1 Burkholderiales bacterium | reverse complement strand
ATCAAAAGGTTAACCACCAAGGCACCAAGACACCAAGGAACGAAAATGGGAACCCGAAATTCGGCCAGTTTTTCTTGGTGCCTTTGTACACCCCTCAAGGGCACCCGTCGAGCGCACCCCTCAAGGGGGTATAGAAGGGAAGGTATAGAAAATAAGGAATTGAAAAGAATCTTGGTGGTAAGAATTGTTTTGGCCATCGAGTTTTTCAACAGCCTGTTAGGGCAGCCCTGCCCTGTTCTCATATGAGTCAAATGAAAGTTCCAATAGCCCTGGCCTCGATTCTCGCGGCGCTTCTGCTTGCGGCGTGCGCTTCCAAATCCGACAAGCCGCAGCGTTTTGAACTGCGAGGATTCTCGTTTACCACACCTGCGGCGGTCAAGGACGAGAATCAATGGGGCGTCGCAAAGCGAACGCCCGAACTTCTGATCCTCGGCAAGCCCGGCGATTACCAAAGCGAGGTCTTTACCGTGCAGGCGGCGGTCATCAGCCTCCCAGCACTTGCATCTACCGACGCCTTGTTGCTACACGTCAAGGCGGCGCAGCAGCGCGAACTGGACCCCAAGCGCTTCCGCATTCTCAAGCACGAAATCAGTTTACAACCGGTGGACGGGGAGACCTGTGCGCTTTCGCACGTCGAGGCGGCCGATCGCGCCATACCCAGCACCACCGGGCAGACAGCGAACATGATGTTGGAAACGCTGACGTTGACCTGTGCGCACCCGAAAGCCCGGAACACGGGAATCAGCGTAAGTTATTCGCACCAATACTTTCCGGAAGACAAGGATCCCCGGTTCGTCGAAAGAGGCAGCGTCATCCTCCAAGGTCTCAGGCTCGATGGAAAGCCGTGATGCGCCTACTTCTCGTTCCCGGCGTGGAATCACCACTCGGACACCATCGACGTTTGCGCGGCGCCGTGCCGCATGCTGCACCTACTCGGAAAGCGCCAGCCTCGGGAGCGTTCACCGCCACGTCGAATTGAAGATCTTCTCCGAGTACCGCGCCGAGTAGCCAGCCCACTGAAGGCGCACGGCGGCGTCCCCGCAAATTTCAGGTCAAAGCCGCTTCCGCTTGCGACGCAAACAGCCGTTCCATTTCCCTGCGCACCTTGACGGCGTAGCTGGATTCGTCGACGGCAACATCGGTCCAGCACAGCGGCTGGCCCGCGGCTACCGGCTTGAGCAGCTTCACGCCGTGCGCGAGCCCGAGCGACAAACCGCCGAGCCTGAGCGAAGCCTGCGCCGGCATGAGCTTGCCGACCACCGTGTAGCCGCCCTCTCCGTCCAGGATCTCGCCGGGCTTTAAATCGCGCTTCGCGGTCGCCACCACATCGGCGCGGAACCCGGTTGGGCAGCCGGTCGGCTCGCGCCGCAAACCCACCGACGCAACCGAGATCCCGACTTCCAGGCCGATCAGGTGCCAGCGCTTGTACAGGCAGGCATAGCGGCCCGATGAGTCGGTGCGCACCATGTACTCCTTGAAGCAGTTGCGGATGTACTCGGTCTCTCCCTCAAACACGACCCACACACCGAAGCGGATGTCGTAGGGAATCACCCGCCCGTCTGCCTCCAGGGAGGAAACCACTTCCACCTGCCCCTTGTGGTGCAGATGACCGCCTTCGGACACGGGACGCATCACGGTCGGTATGTCGTCCACGCTGGCGGGCGGAAATTTCAGTCCCCAGGGCGCCGGCGTCAGGCCGGTGGCGTTGCACACGGCGGTGCTCTCGATCGCGGGCTTGGAGCCGTCGAGGAAGGAATTGAACATCTTCGGATTCAGGCCCCCGATCCTGGCCTGTTCCGGAGTGAGCCCGTAGTAGCCCCACACCGTTTCCGGCGTGGACTGGGCGAAATGCGGCAACCACTTGTGGCCGCGGCCGGCGGCAACGACTTTGAATCCGGCGGCGCGTGCCCAATCGACCAGGTCGCAGATCAACGCCGGCTGATCGCCGTAGGCCAGGCTGTAGACCACGCCGGCTTCCTGCGCCCGGCGCGCCAGCAACGGGCCGCACATTGCGTCCGCTTCGACGGTGACCATCACCACGTGCTTGCCATGCCCGAACGCCGCCAGGGCGTGTTCGACCGCGGCAATCGGGTCACCGGTGGCTTCGACGATGATGTCCACTGCAGGGTGCGCAACGAGCGCCTGCCAGTCCTCTCCCACGTGCGTAAGCCCCGATGAAAGCGCAGCGTCGAGCGACGGCGCGGCGTAGCGCTCCGCCTTCCAGCCGACCCGCTCGAGATTGGTCCTGGCATTCTGTGGGGACAGATCGGCAATGCCGGCCAGGTGCAGGCCGGGCGTCTTCGGCACCTGGGCAAGGTACATGGCGCCGAATTTTCCGGCGCCGATCAGCCCGACGCGCAGCCGCTTCCCCTGCGCTTCGCGCTCCTGAAGTTTGGCGTAGAGGTTCATCCGGCTATGCTGCAACCAGCGGCTTGAGCGCTTCCTCGGGCGTGCCGTCCTTCCAAGGCAGCGGCACGTCGTAGTCGCGCAGCAGGCAGTCGTCCGGCAGACACTCGATGGGCGTGAAATCGCGGTGCGCGATGTACTCGGGGCGCTTGAAGCGGCGGATGTGGTTGGAGACCGCGCACAGGCTCAGGTACACGCTCACCCGGTTCCACGGCGACAGGTTGGACGACGAAG
>JBOIFZ010000066.1:0-5091 GCA_050741735.1 Burkholderiales bacterium | reverse complement strand
GGCGTGATGGATGCGGACGGGTACCTGACGATCACCGGCCGCCTGAAGGAGATCATCAATCGCGGCGGGGAAAAGATCTCGCCGCGCGAAGTGGACGAGGTGCTCATGGATCACCCGGCAGTTCAGCAGTGCGTCACGTTTGCCGTTCCGCACGACAAGCTGGGCGAAGACGTTGCCGCAGCCGTAGTGCTGCGCGATGGCGTGCAGGCGAGCGAAAAGGATTTGCGGGAGTTCGCCGCGAAGCGCGTGGCGGATTTCAAGGTCCCGCGCAAGATACTCATCGTTTCCGAGATTCCCAAGGGCGCGACGGGAAAACTGCAGCGCATCGGGCTCGCGCAGAAGCTGGGGCTGGCACCGGAGAAGGCGGGCTAGCACGGATTTCATTGCTGCCGCAGTGGCCGAAGCGGGAAGGGCCGCCGGCGCGACGAGTGACGGGTGGCTAGTGAAAGGCGAGGACTCAGGACTCAGTGAAAAAGCGAGACCCAGTACTGCTCACCCCTCAAAGAGATACGGAAAAGAATTCTGGGTGCTTCGTGCTGAAAAATTCCATCAAGGACTTGAGTTCCCTTCGCGTAACTTTGCGTTCCTTGCGCGGTTACGTTGAGGTGTTGGCCTTCCGCAATTCAGTGGGCCTTCTCCCAATTGGGACCCGCGCCGAAATCCACAACCAGCGGCACGTCGAGCTTTGCGACGTTGCCCATCAGATTCGGCAGTTCCATTTTCACCGTATCGAGTTCGCCCGCCGGTACTTCCAGCACCAGTTCGTCGTGTACCTGCATGATCAAGCGGCTCTTGAGTTGCGACGTTGCGATCCAGTTGTGCGCGGCGATCATCGCCAGTTTGATCAGGTCCGCCGCGGTGCCCTGCATCGGCGCGTTGATCGCCGCGCGTTCGGCGCCCTGGCGGCGTGCGCCGTTGCCGCTCTGGATTTCCGGAAGGTACAGCCGGCGCCCGAACACCGTCTCGACGTAGCCGCGATTGCGTGCCTTCTCTCTGGTGCGCTCCATGTATTCCTTCACGCCCGGATAACGCTGGAAGTAGCGCTCCATGTACTGCTGCGCGGCGCTGCGTTCGATACCGAGCTGCGAGGCCAGCCCGAACGCGGACATGCCGTAGATCAGGCCGAAATTGATTACCTTGGCGTAGCGGCGTTGCTCGCTGGTCACGCCCGCCGCTTCGGCACCGAATACTTCCGAAGCGGTATGGCGATGCACATCCTCGCCGGCGGCGAAGGCCTTGAGCAGGTTCCTGTCCTGCGACAGGTGCGCCATGATGCGCAGCTCGATCTGTGAATAATCCGCCGACACGATCACCGATCCGGGCGGCGCGATGAAGGCTTCGCGGATACGGCGGCCTTCCGTGGTGCGCACCGGTATGTTCTGCAGGTTTGGGTCGTTGCTCGCCAGCCGCCCGGTCACTGCGACCGCCTGCGCGTAATTGGTATGCACGCGCCCGGTCACCGGATTGACCATCTTCGGCAGCTTGTCGGTATAAGTAGACTTGAGTTTGGCAAGCCCCCGGTAATCGAGGATCAGCTTCGGCAGCGGATGGTCGAGCGCGAGTTCCTGCAGAACATCCTCGTCGGTGGAAGGTTGGCCGCCCGGCGTTTTCTTTTTCACCGGCAGGCCCTTGCGCTCGAACAGGATCTCCTGGAGCTGCTTGGGGGAGTTGAGATTGAACGGCTGCCCGGCCTCCTGGTGCACGCGGTTCTCCAAATCGATCATTTTCTCGCCCAGTTCCTTGCTCTGGATGTCAAGCAACTGGGCATCGAGAAGTACGCCATGACGCTCCATGGTGAACAGCACTTCCATCACCGGCATCTCGATGGCGCGATAGACGTTGGCGAGCTTCAGGTCCTGCTCGACTTGCGGATACAGCGTCCGGTGCAGTTGCAACGTCACGTCCGCGTCTTCGCCCGAGTACTCGGTGGCGCGCTCCACGCCGACTTGTTCGAAGGGGATGCGGCTCGCGCCCTTGCCGGTTACTTCGTCGTAGCTGATGGTCGTGACGCCCAGGTGCCGGGCCGCGAGGCTGTCCATGTCGTGCGACTGGTGGCTTTCCAGTACGTAGGACTGCAACAGCGTGTCGTGCTCGATTCCGGACAGCAATATGCCGTGATTGGCGAGCACGTGTTTGTCGTACTTCAGGTTTTGACCGACCTTGCGGTGCTTTGGGCTCTGCATCCAGTCCTTCAGCACCGCGAGCACCCGATCCAGCGCAAGCTGCTCCGGCGCGCCGGCGTAGTTGTGCCCGACCGGTATATACGCGGCGTGATGGGGCTCGACCGACAGCGAGATCCCGACCAGCCGCGCGGTCATGGGGTCGAGTCCGGTGGTTTCGGTGTCGATCGAGGCGAGTTCGGCGGTTTCGATGCGGGAACGCCAGGCGCGCAACTGTTCATCGGGCAGAATGGTTTCGTAGGCACGCGCGGCGCGGGCGCCAGGCGCGAGGCGCGAGGCACTAGGATTAGATTCCGAGGAGTGAGAAGGTAAAGCCGAAGGCTCATTTTTTTCCAGTGCCTCGTGCCTCGTGCCTAGCGCCTGAACTTCTTTTAACCAGGTCTTGAATTCGAGGCGATCGAAGAGTTCTGCGAGTTTCGCCGTGTCCTGCGGCTGCGGGGTCAGGTCCTCGAGCTTCACCGGCAGCTCGACGTCGCACTTGATGGTAAGGAGCCTCTTCGCCTGCGGCAGCCACTCCAGCGCCTTGCGCAGGTTCTCGCCGACCACGCCGGCGATCTCGTTGGCGTGGGCGACCACTTGATCCAGCGTCCCGTACTGCTTCAGCCATTTCACCGCGGTCTTGGGCCCGACCTTCTCCACGCCCGGCACGTTGTCCACGCTGTCGCCGATCAGCGTGAGATAGTCCACCATCTGTTCCGGCTTGACGCCGAACTTCTCCTCGACGCCTTTTTCGTCGAGGTTCTCGTTGGACATGGTGTTCACCAGCCTGACCGTCGGGCTGACCAGTTGGGTGATGTCCTTGTCGCCGGTGGATATGACGGTTTGCACGCCCTTGGCCTCGGCCTGCTTTGCCAGCGTGCCGATGACGTCGTCGGCTTCTACGCCCTCGACCATCAGCAGCGGCCAGCCCAGCGCGCGCACGCTCTGGTGCAGAGTTTCGATCTGCGCCACCAGCTCCTCCGGCATGGGTGGGCGGTTGGCCTTGTAATCGGCGTACCAGTCGTCACGGAAGGTCTTTCCTTTTGCGTCGAATACGCAAGAGATATAATCCGCCGCAGTTTCCTTACGCAGCCGGCGCAGCATGCTGAGCACGCCGTACACGGCGCCGGTCGGTTCGTTGTTCCTGTTGCGCAGGTCGGGAAGCGCGTGGAATGCACGGTAGAGGTAGGAAGAACCGTCGACCAGCAAGAGCGTTTTCATCGATGATCAGCGCGGAAAATCCAGCATGAGCGAAAAGCAGAAGATTCCGGTACCGCTCGCCCCCGAGTTCGTCGAGAAAGCGTGGTCGGCGCGCGAATCCTGGCGGGTGTTCGGGATTATGGCAGAATTCGTCGAGGCTACCGAACGCCTCGCCAACGTTCGGCCCGCGGTCAGCGTGTTTGGCAGCGCGCGGGTCCCTGCCGACCATCCCTACTATCGCCTCACCGAGGAAATCGCGCGCCAGCTTTCGGACGCCGGCTTCAGCGTCATCTCCGGCGGCGGCCCGGGCGTGATGGAGGCGGCCAATAAGGGCGCCTTTTTCGGCCGGTCGCTTTCGGTCGGGCTCAACATCCAGTTGCCGCACGAGCAGATCTCCAACCAGTACCAGGACGTCAGCCAGACCTTCCGCCATTTTTTCGCGCGCAAGGTCATGTTCGTGAAATTCGCCTCCGCCTACGTGGTGGTGCCGGGCGGATTCGGCACCATGGACGAACTGATGGAGGCGATGACGCTGGTGCAGACGCAGAAGATCCGCCGCATTCCGATCATCCTGGTGCAGGAATCCTACTGGCGCGGCCTGGTCGACTGGATGAAAGATCGCATGGTAAGCGAGCGCATGATCGATGCGGCCGACATGGACCTGATCAAGCTCATCGACGAACCCAGACAAGTGGTCGAGGCGATCTTCAACCATTACGAGAAGCGCGGCTTCGAACCGTCCGCGGCCGATCGCGAAGCGCAACTGAATCTGTAGCCCGTTCATGTCCGTCTTCACCACCGTTACGCCGGAACAACTCTCGGCCTGGCTCCGCAACTACTCGATCGGCGTGCTCACCGGTCTGCAGGGCATTTTGTCCGGGATCGAGAACACCAATTATTACGTCACCACCACGCACGGCAAGTTCGTGCTGAGCCTGTTCGAGAAGCTCACCCGCCAGGAACTGCCGTTTTATCTGAAACTGATGGCGCATCTTTCCAGCCACGGCCTGCCCTGCCCCAAGCCGATCGCCAACCTGCAGAACGAACTGCTGGGTGAGCTTAACGGCAAGCCGGCGGCGATCGTCACCTGTCTCGAAGGCCAACCGGTTGCCGACTCGACACCCGAGCATTGCGCGCGCGTCGGTGCGGTGCTGGCGGACATGCATCTCGCCGGCCGTACATTCAAGGGCCATCTCGACAACCTGCGAGGAGAGAAATGGTGGACCGCCTGCGCGCCGGAGATTTATCCCTTCCTCACTGCCGAGGACGCGCGACTGCTGGAGTCGGAAATACGCTTTCAGGCGCAGCAGGTGCGCGAAAGCCTGCCGCGTGGCGTGGTCCATGCCGACCTGTTCCGCGACAACGTGCTGATCCAGCACGATCAGAATCATGGCGACCACGTCGGCGGCTTCATCGATTTCTACTTTGCCTGCGTCGATTGTTTTGTCTACGACGTGGGGATTACGGTGAACGACTGGTGTACCAACGCGGATGCCACACTCGACCCGGCGCGCACCCAGTCGTTGCTGGAGGCGTACATTTCGGTGCGGCCGTTTACCGATCAGGAGCGCGATGCATGGCCATGGATGCTCCGCGCCGGCGCGCTGCGATTCTGGGTTTCGCGGCTTTACGATTTCCATCTGCCGCGACCGGGCGAACTCACCCACGCCCACGATCCGGATCGTTTCCGCCGCATTCTGCTCAACCACCGCAAGGCCGCGGACCGGCCGCA
>JBOIFZ010000065.1:0-24929 GCA_050741735.1 Burkholderiales bacterium | reverse complement strand
AATAAACGCCACAGGCGGGGGAGAACTCGTGAGGTCGCTGGCAAGCCAGAACCCGGCGTTGCACAACGCCGCCGATTGCCCGGAATACGTCGGGAACCTGCAACTGCGCGAATGGGTAGGCGAAATCGCGCAGCTCACCCGCCCGGACCGCATTCACTGGTGCGACGGCTCGCAGGCCGAGTACGACGCCTTGTGCCACCAGCTGGTTGCCGGCGGCACGTTCCGCAAACTTCACGCGAAGCAACGTCCAAACAGCTATCTGGCGCTTTCCGATCCTTCGGATGTCGCAAGAGTCGAGGACCGCACGTTCATCTGCACCACCCGCAGGGAAGACGCCGGGCCGACCAACAACTGGATCGACCCGCGGGAAATGAAGCAGAGGCTGCTCGCGCTGTTCGAGGGTAGCATGCTCGGGCGGACTCTTTACGTCGTGCCATTCTCGATGGGGCCGCTCGGTTCGCCGATCTCGCACATCGGCGTGCAACTCACCGATTCCGCGTACGTGGCGGTCAGCATGCGAATCATGACCCGAATGGGCCGCGAAGCGATCGCAGCTCTCGGCACCGAGGGCAGGTTCGTCTCCTGCCTGCATTCGGTCGGTATGCCGCTCGCGGCCGGGCAGGTAGACGTGCGCTGGCCGTGCAACAAGGACAACAAGTACATTGTGCATTTTCCCGAGGAATACTCGATCTGGTCCTATGGCAGCGGCTACGGCGGCAATGCCCTGCTCGGCAAGAAGTGCTTCGCGCTGCGCATCGCCTCGTGCATGGGCCGCGAACAAGGTTGGCTGGCGGAGCACATGCTGATCCTGGGGGTGGAGTCGCCGCAGGGCAAAAAGAATTACGTGGCGGCGGCATTCCCGAGCGCGTGCGGCAAGACCAACTTCGCGATGATGATCCCGCCGGCGGCATTCAAGGGCTGGAAAGTCACCACGGTGGGCGATGACATCGCCTGGATCAAGCCCGGTGCGGACGGCAGGCTGTATGCGATCAATCCGGAATACGGTTTCTTCGGGGTTGCACCCGGTACTTCGGAGAAATCCAATCCGAATGCGATGGCGACGCTGAACCGCAACTGCATCTTTACCAACGTGGCGATGACCCCGGAGGGCGACGTCTGGTGGGAAGGCATGACCGACGAGCCGCCGGCGCAACTCACAGATTGGCGGGGCAATGCCTGGACACCGGACTGCGGGCACGAAGCCGCACACCCGAATGCCCGCTTCACGGTGCCGGCGTTGCAGTGTCCTTCGATGGATCCCGCGTGGGAGAAGCCAGAGGGTGTGCCGATTTCCGCGTTCATCTTCGGTGGCCGCCGCGGCACCACGGTCCCGCTGGTCACCGAGAGCTTCGACTGGACCGAGGGCGTATACGTGGCCGCCACGCTCGGCTCGGAAACCACGGCAGCGGCGACCGCGAAGGTCGGTGAGGTGCGCCGCGATCCGATGGCAATGCTGCCGTTCTGCGGTTACCACATCGGCGATTACTTCGACCACTGGCTTGGATTCGGTCGCGCGCTGAAACATCCGCCGCGGATCTTCTGCGTCAACTGGTTCAGGAAGGATGGCAACGGCGAGTTTCTCTGGCCAGGGTTCGGCGAAAACATGCGGGTGCTGAAATGGATCGTGGACCGTTGCCAGGGGCGGCTTGAGGCCGCCGAAAGCCCACTGGGCTGGATGCCGCGCAAACAGGACCTGGTGTGGGACGGGCTGGACGTCTCGAACGAGACGTTCGGCGAACTGATGTCGCTGGACCGCGAGGACTGGACCGAGGAGCTGCGGCTGCACGAACAATTTTTTGCGCAGCTCCACGATCACCTGCCGCGGGAACTCGCGCAGAAACGCGAACTGCTGCTGGCCCGCTTGTCCCGCGCGCCGGCCCGCTGGACCGTGTCTTGAGCCTGTCTCAGTTTAATAGATCGAAAACCACAGAGGACACGGAGAACACGGAGAAGAACACTCGAGGCCGCCGTCTAAAAACTTGTCGTGAAACTGCCGGCTCAAGTAATGTCGTTTTTTCCTTTCAGGATTCTCTCTGTGTTCTCTGTGGCAAATAGCTTTTGAACTTGAATTATTCGGCGGGGAACACGCCGGTGGACAGATAGCGGTCGCCGCGGTCGCAGACGACGGTGACGATGGTGGCGTTCTCCACTTCCCGGGACACCTGCAACGCCGCCCACAACGCGCCGCCCGAGGAAATGCCGGCGAAAATGCCTTCTTCCTTTGCCAGCCGGCGCGTCATTTCCTCGGAGTCGGCCTGGCTGACTTCGATAATCCGGTCCACGCGCTTGCGCTCGTATATTTTCGGAAGGTAGGCCTCCGGCCATTTGCGGATGCCGGGAATCTGAGAACCTTCGGTCGGCTGACAGCCGACAATCTGGATTCCCGGATTCTTTTCCTTGAAGAAGCGCGAGCAACCCATGATCGTGCCGGTGGTGCCCATGCTGCTGACGAAGTGGGTAATCTGGCCGCGGGTGTCGCGCCAGATTTCCGCGCCGGTGCCTTCGTAATGCGACAGCGGATTGTCGGGGTTTGCGAACTGGTCCAGGATCAGGCCATCGCCGCGCGCCTGCATCTGCTCCGCTATGTCGCGCGCCGTTTCCATTCCGCCTTCCTTCGGCGTCAGCACGAATCTGGCGCCGAACGCCGCCATGGTCTGCCGCCGCTCCACCGACAGATGTTCGGGCATGACCAGCACCATGCGGTAACCGCGCATCGCCGCCACCATTGCCAGTGCGATGCCGGTGTTGCCGCTGGTCGGTTCGATCAGCGTGTCGCCCGGTTTGATCTGCCCGCGCTCCTCCGCGCGCCGGATCATGGATAGCGCAGGACGATCCTTCACCGATCCGGCTGGGTTGTTGCCCTCGAGTTTGGCGAGGACGTCGTTGCTGGTCTTGCCGGGGATGCGCTTCAGACGCACCAGCGGCGTATTGCCCACAAAGTCGTCGAGGGTTTGATAGGCGCTGACGGGATTGCGATCCATGCGAAGTATGATACTCGCGCGCGAACGTGAACGGCGATACGGATGGAAGCGGCGGGCCTAGGGACGCTCTGCCTAAATCCCACGACGCGCGTTCTCGAGCAACCACTCGACGTAGCGCGTGACGCCGGTTTCGACGTCGAGGAACGGTGCGGCGTATCCGGAGCCGCGCAGCTGTGCGAGATCGGCCTGGGTGTAACTCTGGTATTTTTCCCTGAGGCCGGCGGGAAAGGATACGTGCTCGATCATTCCCTGCGATCCGAGTTGCGCAAGACTGAGCGGGCTCTTGCCTTCGGCACGCCGCAAGGCGTTGATGGTCGCAACCGCGATGTCGTTAAAGGTCTGCGAAGCGCCGGTCCCGCAGTTGAAAATGCCCGTCTTCCCGGGATTGTCCAGGAAATACAGGTTCACCTTCACCACGTCCTCGACCGAGATGAAATCGCGCCGCTGCTCGCCCGCGGCGTACCCGCCGCTGCCTTCAAACAGTTTCACCTTTCCGGTTTCCCGGAACTGGTTGAAGCAATGAAAAGCAACCGAAGCCATGCGCTCCTTGTGCGCTTCCCGAGGGCCATAAACGTTGAAGTAACGCAGCCCCACCACCTGCGCCGTATTGTCCTCACAGCGCCGGCGCACCAACTGGTCGAAAAGAAACTTCGAATAGCCGTAGACGTTCAGCGGCCTCTCGTTTTCCCTGCCCTCCTTGAACACCGGCCCAGATCCGTACACCGACGCCGAAGAAGCATAGATCAGCGGCACCGACTCAGCCTGACAGTACGCCAGCAGGTCCACCGAGTATCGGTAGTTATTCTCCATCATGTAGCGCCCGTCGGTCTGCATCGTGTCCGAACAGGCGCCCTGGTGAAGGATGGCCGCGATTTCGCCGTCGAAGGAACCGGCATCTAGCGCCGCGAGGAAGTGCTCCTTGTCGAGGTAGTCCGCGATCTCGCAATCCACGAGGTTGCGGATCTTGTCGGCGCGGGTAAGGTTATCCACCGCAAGAATGTCGGTCTCGCCGCGCGCGTTCAGCGACTTGACGATGTTGGAGCCGATAAAACCCGCTGCGCCAGTAACGACGATGTACATGTTCTTTTTCGATCAGGAAAACAACTCTTCCGGGTGAACCACCGCGGTGCCAAGCTTGCCCACGACGATTCCGGCCGCCTTGTTGGCGAACTTCACCGCCTGGGCGAACCCCGCGCCGGCCGCAAGCATCACGCCGAGAACGGCAATGACGGTGTCTCCCGCGCCACTGACATCGTAGACTTCGCGCGCCACCGCGGGCACATGCAGCTGCTGCTGGTCGCGATACAGGGTCATGCCTTCCTCGCTGCGGGTGATCAACAGCGCGTCCAGCCCCAGTTCGCGGCGCACTTTTTGTGCTCTTTCGGTAAGATCGTCCTCGTTTGTCCAGCGTCCCGCCACTTCGCGGAATTCTGCGCGGTTGGGCGTAACCAGCGTCGCGCCGCGATAGCGGTTGTAATCGTCCCCCTTCGGGTCGACCAGCACCGGCTTTCCCGAGGCACGCGCCAGCTCGATCATCTTCTCGATGTGCCTGAGCCCGCCCTTGCCGTAGTCGGACAGGATCACCGCGTCCGCATTCGGCAGACGCGACTCGAAATCGGCGAGCTTGGACATCAGCACTTCATGTCCGGGCTCGGTTTCGAAATCGATGCGAAGCAACTGCTGCTGGCGGCCGATCACGCGCAACTTGATGGTGGTAGCGAGCCCGGGATCCCGATGCATCTGGGCGGTGATGCCATCGGACTCGAGCAGGCGCTGGAGGCAATCGCCGGCTTCGTCCTGCCCGACAACCGACAGCAGCAAAGCTTGCGCACCGACGGCAACGATGTTGCGCGCAACGTTGGCCGCACCGCCGAGGCGCTCTTCGGTGCGCCCCACCTTCACCACAGGCACCGGCGCCTCCGGCGAGATCCGGCTGACCTCGCCAAACCAGTAGCGGTCGAGCATGACATCGCCCACTACCAGCACGCGCGCTTTCTTCAGGTTCTGTGCTTTCAGTTGCATTTGCCTGTCACTCGTCACCAGTCACTTTTCACATGTCACTCGTCACTTGTCACTGAACTTCAGGGTCTTCCCACCGAGAAATACTCGAATCCCGCTTCCCGCATCAAAGCGGGATCGTACAGGTTGCGCCCGTCGAACACGATCGGCGCCTTGAGGCGTCGCTTCATGTCATCGAAATCCGGGCTGCGAAATTCCTTCCATTCGGTGACGATGATCAGCGCGTCCGCGCCATCGAGCGCCGCCGTGGTGGACGGGGCGAAGTGCACTGCCGGTTCCTTCGCGAAGACCTGCCTTGCCTCCTTCAGCGCGACCGGATCATAGACGCTCACGCTGGCGCCACGGGCGAGCAGGCCATTGATCACCACGCGGCTCGGTGCCTCGCGCATGTCATCGGTGTTCGGTTTGAAAGACAGCCCCCACAAGGCGAACCTGCGGCCGTCGAGATGTTCGCCGAAGCGCATGCGCACCTTCTCCAGGATGCGCTGCTTTTGCGTGCGGTTCACCTTCTCCACCGCATCCACAATGCTCATTTGCATGCCGTACTCGCCGGCGGTGTGCTGCAATGCCTGGATGTCCTTGGGGAAGCACGACCCGCCGTAGCCCACTCCGGCATACAGAAAGTGATAGCCGATACGTTGGTCGGAACCGATTCCATGGCGGACCGCTTCGATGTTCGCGCCGAGTTTTTCGGCAAGATTCGCCAGCTCGTTCATGAAGGAAATGCGGGTGGCGAGCATCGCGTTGGCGGCATACTTGGCCAGTTCCGCCGACCTGGTGTCCATTACCAGAAGGCGGTCGTGATTGCGCAGGATCGGCGCGTACAGCTGGCGCATGATCTGCGTGGCGCGCTCATCGCTGCTGCCGACCACGATGCGGTCCGGGCGCATGAAATCGTCGACCGCCGCGCCCTCCTTGAGGAACTCCGGGTTGGAGACCACGCTGAACGGCAGTTTCGCGCCTCGGTTCTTCAATTCTTCTTCGATCACCGCGCGAACGCGTTCCGCGGTGCCCACCGGCACCGTGGACTTGTTCACCACCACTCGGTAGTCGTCCATCAAACGGCCGATGCTGCGGGCCGCGCCGAGCACGTAGCGCAGGTCCGCCGAGCCGTCCTGGGCGGCCGGCGTGCCAACGGCGATGAACTGCAGGGTGCCGTGCGCGACGCTTTCCTTCACATCGGCGGTGAAGCGCAATCGACCTGCCGCGGCGTTGTGTCTGACCAGTTGCTCCAGTCCCGGCTCGTAGATCGGAATGCCGCCGGCGTTTAGCGTCGCGACTTTCTGCTGGTCGAGGTCGAGACAGACCACGTCGTTGCCAAGATCGGCAAAACAGGCGCCCGATACCAGCCCGACGTATCCGCTGCCGATGATGGTGATCTTCACTTGCCGTTCTCCAGTGTGGCCACTTCCGAGTTGATGCGCGCCAGCACTTCAAGCGGCTGCGCCGCACGGGTGACAGGCCGGCCGATGACCAGATAGCTGGAACCGGATTCAAGCGCCAGGCGCGGCGTCATCACCCGCTTCTGGTCGTCCGCCGAGTCTTCGGGAAGGCGGATTCCCGGTGTAACGCGCAGGAACGCCTCGCCCAATTGGCTGCGGATCGCGCCGGCTTCGTGTGCCGCGCACACCACGCCGTCCAGGCCGCACTCCCTTGCCAGCGCGGCGAGACGCAACGCTTCGTCGAGCGGCGCGGCATCGATCCCCACTTCACGCAAATCCTTTTCCGCCATGCTGGTCAGAACGGTCACGGCGATCAACCGCGGCCGGCCGGCCGCGGTCCCGATGGCCTCGCGCGCCGCCTGCATCATCGCTCGTCCCCCGAGCGCATGGACGTTCAGCATCCACACGCCCAGACCGGCCGCCGCCTTGCAAGCCTGCGCCACGGTGTACGGAATGTCGTGAAATTTCAGATCGAGAAAGATATCGAAGCCGCGTTTCGCAAGCATTGCAACAAATTCCGGTCCCGCCGCGGTGAAAAGCTCCTTGCCGACCTTCAGCCGACAGGCGGAGGGCTGCAGGCGATCCACCAAAGCCGTTGCCGACCTCGCGTCCGCGTAGTCGAGCGCGACGATGATCCGGGAACCGGTTGTCAAGAAGCCAGCTCCCGCTCTTCGGTGCGCCTCGGGGAGTAGGTTTCCCAGCCGTTGCAGGCCGGACAGTGCCAGTAGAACTGACGCGCCTTGAAACCGCAGTTGTCGCAGCGGTAAAGCGCCAGGCTCCTGGTGTGCTGGTGCACCAGGTTCTTGATCAGCTGGAGATCCTGGCGGCGCTCGGCGGGCACCTCCAGAAGCTGGGCTTCAAGCAGCTTGTCCAGGCCCAGCAGCGTGGGGTTGCGCGCCAGCTCGTCGCGCACCAGGCGGTAAGCCGAATCCGCGCCGCCGTGCTCGAGCTCGCCCTGAAAGATGGCGTTGAGCAGGTCGAGCGATGGATAGCTGCCGAGATAGCCGCGCAGCAACTGCAGTCCTTCATCCTCCCGTCCGAGGTTGCGATAGGCAAGCAGCAGCTTGTCGGCAACCAGCGAGAGATACGCGGGATTCTGCCCCTCGATGCGTTTCCAGGCCTCGACCGCCTGCCCGTTGTTCTGCTGGGCCAGCTCGATGTCGCCAAGCAGGATGTTGGCGCGGGCGCACTTGCGGTTGACGTTGACCGCCTCCCGCAGATAGTCGCGCGCCGCCTCCCAGCGTGAATGGGTCATCTCTCCGACCGCGAGCTCGCAGTAGAAATTGGCGATATCCACGGCGTTCGACTCGCCGGCCACCGCATCCATCCTGCGCGACGCCTCGATCGCTTTTTTCCAGTCCTTCTCCTGCTCGAAGATCTCCAGCAGGAACTTCAGCCCCTGCTGTTCGTACTGTGTGCCCTGCAGCTTGCCGAACATCTCTTCGGCGCGATCGAGCAACCCGGCCTTCAGATAGTCCTGCGCCAGCTCGTACAGCGCGGTGAGCTTCCGTTCCGGCGCCAGATCGGGCCTGCCGAGCAGGTTCTCATGCATGCGGATCGCCCTCTCGACTTCGCCGCGCCGCCGGAACAGGCTGCCCAGCGCAAAATGCAGCTCGATGGTCTGCGGATCGACCTTCACCACCTCGATGAAGGCTTCGATCGCCTTGTCCGGCTGCTCGTTGAGCAGGAAGTTCAGGCCCTTGAAATAGGAAAGCGGGAGCGCGCGCGACTCGGACAACAGTTGCTTGATGTCCACGCGCGCCGCCAGCCAGCCGAGCGCGAAGAACAACGGAAATCCGAGCAGCCACCAGAGTTCGAATTCCATGGGCCAGGTCAGACCGGAACGCCGGCGTTCACGGGCATCGTTCGCGCTGCACGTTCGCCTGAAGGCGCGTTGCGTCGCACAGGGGAGGTACTGTTCGTAAAACTGGGGATCGGCATCCGGCTATCGCGCGTCCTCTGGCGCAGTCGGCTTCGCCCGCACTTCCTTGCGCAACTGGAGAATCTCGCGACGCTGCCGGTAGGCGTAAGTCAGACCGGCAAGCACGCCTGCCACCGCGCCGACGCCGAAAAAAACCAGCACGATCATCGCCAGCGGCGCTTCCCACTGGCTGCCGAGGTAGAAGCGCAGGATCACCGGATCGGTGTTCTTCAGCACGAACCCGAAAAGCAGCAGGAACAGAAGGATTCGTAAAGCCCAGGAGATATAGCGCATCAGCGGCCCCGCGAAACCAGGGGGCGAAAGTCGGACGAAAAAAAGCGGCACGATCCTGCGACGATGCCGCTTGCATTGTGGAACCCGAAGAACACGCCGCAGCCTACCGGCTCTTGAAATCCACGCGTTCGCGCAGTTCCTTGCCCGCCTTGAAATGCGGCACGTACTTGGCCGGGACGTGAACCTTGTCGCCGGATTTCGGATTGCGGCCCACGCGCGGGGGACGGTAATTCAATCCGAAACTGCCAAATCCGCGAATTTCGATGCGATGGCCCTGGGACAGGCTTTTCGCCATGGCATCCAAGATCATCTTCACCGCAAGCTCGGCGTCGCTCGCGACCAACTGGGGAAAGTGCGCCGCCAGCTTGGCAATCAGCTCCGACTTGGTCATGGCGCGTCCTATTGCGCAGAATTCTTGTTATCCAGCTTGGCTTTGAGCAAAGCCCCGAGGTTGGTCGTGCCCGCATTCGACGCGCTCTCGGCGGCATGTTTCTGCAGCGCCTCGGACTCGTCGGCCGCATCCTTGGCCTTGATCGAGAGATTGATGTTGCGGTTCTTGCGGTCGATGTTGATGATCATCGCATTCACCTTGTCGCCTTCCTTCAGGTTCGTGCGGATGTCCTCGACGCGGTCGCGCGCGATCTCGGAGGCGCGAAGGTAGCCCTCCACGTCGGTGTCGAGCTGAATTACCGCGCCCTTGGGATCGATGGTCTTGACGACGCCATCCACTACCGCGCCCTTGTCGTGCGTGGCGACGAAATTTGTGAACGGGTCGCCCTCGAGCTGCTTGATGCCCAGAGAAATGCGCTCGCGCTCGACGTCGATGGAAATGACCATTGCCTCGACTTCATCGCCCTTCTTGTAATTGCGCACCGCCTCTTCGCCGGGAACGCTCCAGGAAAGATCGGACAGGTGCACCAGGCCGTCGATGCTGCCCGGCAGGCCAATGAAGATTCCGAAGTCGGTGATGGACTTGATCTGGCCGCGGACCTTGTCGCCCTTCTTGTAATTGGCGGAGAACTCTTCCCAGGGATTGGGCTTGCACTGTTTCATGCCCAGCGAAATGCGGCGGCGGTCCTCGTCGATCTCGAGAATCATCACCTCGACCTCGTCGCCGAGCTGCACCACGCGCGAGGGATGAACGTTCTTGTTGGTCCAGTCCATTTCCGACACGTGCACCAGTCCCTCGATGCCCTGCTCGATCTCGACGAACGCGCCGTAGTCGGTAAGGTTGGAAACCGTGCCGAACAGGCGGGTGCCGGGAGGATAGCGGCGCGACAGGCCGACCCAGGGATCCTCGCCGAGCTGTTTCAGGCCCAGGGAAACGCGATTCTTTTCCTGATCGAACTTGAGTATCTTGGCGGTGACTTCATCGCCGACATTGAGAACCTCGGAGGGATGCTTGACGCGACGCCAGGCCAGGTCGGTGATGTGAAGCAGGCCGTCGATGCCGCCCAGGTCGACGAACGCGCCATAATCGGTGATGTTCTTGACGATACCCTTGACCGTGGCGCCTTCCTGCAGGCTGGCAAGCAGCGCTTCACGTTCCGCACCCTGGCTGGCTTCCAGCACGGCCCGGCGCGATACCACCACGTTGTTGCGCTTGCGGTCGAGCTTGATGACCTTGAATTCGAGATTCTTGCCTTCGTAGGGGTTGGTGTCCTTCACCGGGCGGATGTCCACCAGCGAACCGGGGAGGAAGGCGCGAATGCCGTTCACCATGACCGTGAGCCCACCCTTGACCTTGCCGTTGACCAGGCCCTGGACAAGGGTGCCCTGCTCCATCGCCTTTTCCAGTTCGTGCCAGGCGGCCAGGCGCTTGGCCTTTTCCCGCGACAGGCGGGTTTCCCCATAGCCATCCTCGAGCGCTTCGATGGCGACGGTCACATAGTCGCCGGGCTTGACCTCGAGTTCGCCGCGGTCGTTCTTGAATTCGTCTGCCGAGATGAAACTCTCCGACTTCAGGCCTGCGTTCACCACGACGAAATTGGGATCTACACGCACCACTTCGGCCGTGATGACTTCACCCGCACGCATCTCCTTTCGCGACAGGCTTTCTTCGAACATCGCGGCAAAGTTATTCTCGGAGGTGGCGGCGTCAGGGGCTTGGGTTTCTGCTGTCATAAAAAGAGGGGTGGACTCGGAAAAATCCGTTGCTTGAATCGGGGTTAGTTAAATGATCCCGTCAACGGCGGAAAAAAACCCTCTTGGCGCGTGCAGCTGCCGGCATTTTGCGGGTCTGATTCAGCGGGACGGGGCCCGGCGCTGCACAGATTCGAACCACTGGATTACCTGGGCGACTGCGTCTTCTATTGAAAGTCCAGTGGTGTCAAGAACTTGCGCGTCTGCGCACTTCTGCAGAGGCGCCACGCTGCGCGCGCTGTCGCGGGCGTCGCGTTGGCTGATTTCCTGCAAAAGGGTGGCTAGACTAGCATCGAAACCTTTGTCTATCAACTGTTTATAACGACGCAGCGCACGCTCCCCGGCGGACGCGGTGAGGAACACCTTGAGCACCGCATCGGGAAACACTACCGTACCCATGTCACGCCCGTCGGCAACCAGCCCCGGGAGCCGGCGAAACGCCCGCTGCCGCTGGATAAGTCCTTGACGTACTTCAGGAATCGCCGCGACCTGGGAAGCGGCCGCAGAGACTTCTTCGGCGCGAATGGCTTTGGTGACGCCCTCGCCGCCGAGACGAATGTTGTCGCCGTGAAACTCCACCTGCAACGATTGCGCGAGCCGTCCGAGCGCCCCGGCATCCTCCGTCGCGATTCCTTGCCGCATTGCCGCCAGCGCCACCAGCCGGTACAGAGCACCGCTATCCAGATAGTGGAATCCGAGCCGCTGCGCCACCTGCCGCGCAACCGTGCCTTTTCCCGAAGCCGACGGCCCGTCGATGGCGATGACCGGCACCGCCGCGCCGGCCGCGATCTCGGCAAAGCGATCGAAAAAATCCGGAAAGGTCTTGGCCACGCACATCGGATCGTTGATGCGAACCGCCACGCCGCCGAGCGAGACCAGCGCGAAGCACATCGCCATCCGATGATCGCCGTACGTATCAATCACTGCGTAAGGGGTGAGGAGTGAGGAGCGAGGGGGAGTCACCACAAGGTAATCGCCGCCCTCCTCGACTGTCGCGCCGACCTTGCGCAGTTCGGCGGCCATCGCCGCGATGCGGTCGGTTTCCTTCACCCGCCAGCTGGCAATGTTGCGAAGCCGGCTCCTGCCGTCGGCGAACAGCGCCGTCACGGCCAGCGTCATCGCCGCGTCGGGGATGTGATTGAGATCCAGGTCGAAACCTTGCAGCCGGCCCTTTGCCGGCGCGCGCGCTTCGATCCAGTTTTCTCCCATGTCGATTCGCGCACCCATCCCGGCCAGAGCCGTCGCAAAATTCACGTCGCCCTGAATGCTGTCGCGGCCCACACCTTCAACCCGCACCGGGCCACCGCCGATCGCGCCGGCAGCGAGAAAGTACGTCGCGCCAGAGGCGTCGCCTTCGACGAAGATCTCCCCGGGACTGTGAAAGCGGCAATCGGCGGGAATCGTGAACGAGGACCATCCCGCGCGGCGCACCTCCACGCCGAAACGCGCCATCAGGTTGAGGGTGATCTCGACGTAGGGTTTGGAAATCAGATCGCCGACGACTTCAATCGTCGTTTGCTTGCAGGTCAGCGGCAGCGCCATCAGCAGCGCAGTCAGGAACTGGCTGGAAACCTCGCCGCTCACCCGCACTTTGCCCGCATCGCGGATATTTCCGGGCCGGATTTCCAGCGGCGGATAGCCTTCCTTGCTCAGGTAACGCACGTCGGCGCCGAGTTGGCGCAACGCATCCACCAGGTCGCCGATCGGGCGCTCGTGCATTCGCGCTACGCCGGATAACCGGTAATGCCCGCCGCAAAGCGCCAGCGCCGCAGTGAGCGGCCGCAACGCGGTACCGGCATTGCCGAGAAACAATTCCGCACTCTTCACCCGGAATGGACCGCCGCAGCCGCTGACGCTCAGGCGCCCCGGCTCTTTCGCCTTCTGCAACTTCACGCCCAGCTTTCCCAGCGATTCGAGCATGCGGTCCACGTCGTCCGCCGACAGCAAATCGCGAACGTCCGTGGTCCCGCGCGCGAGCGCGGCCAGCAGCAGGACGCGGTTGGAAATGCTCTTCGAGCCCGGCAGGCGCAACTTGCCCGCCGCCCGGTCGAAAGGGCCAAGATCCAGGTACTCAGGGTAGGCGGCCATGCCTCACGATCCGTTGCGTATCCAGGCATTGCGCGCGCTGCGCGCGGCTTCGAATATGCGCTCGATTTCCGCGCCATCGGTCTGACGCAGGCGCCGCGCCAGCTCGGCGAGCTGCTGCTGATACGCCTCGATGTCGGCCAACAAGGTTTCTCTATTGGCAAGCGCAATGTCGCGCCACATTTCCGGAGAGCTGCCGGCGATGCGGGTGAAGTCGCGGAAGCCGCTTGCAGCGAAACCAAACAGCGCTTCCGCGTCCGGCCGGGTCGCGATCATGTGCACCAGCGTATAGGCGAGCATGTGTGGGAGGTGGCTCACCGCGGAGAACACGCGGTCGTGACGTTCCGGGGTCATTCGGCTCACTCGGGCGCCACAGGCCTTCCACATCGTTTCGACGCGATCGACTGCGGCGGCTTCGTTTTCCTGAAGAGGCGTGAGCACCACGTTCCTGCCATCGAACAGGGCGGCGCTGGCGGCATCCACGCCGGTCAGTTCGGCGCCGGCAATCGGATGCCCTGGTACAACGGATGCAAGATGCCGGGGAGCGATGCGCCGCACTGCGGCAACAAAATCCTGCTTGGTGCTGCCCGTATCGGTGACTAGCGTTCCCGGCGCCATGGCATCGGCGAGCGCACCCAGCACGCGCTGGTTCTGCTGTACCGGCACCGCGATCAGAACCGCGTCGGCCCCCTTGACCGCAGCGGCGATGTCCTCGATCGCATCGTCGATCACGCCGAGTTCGAGCGCCCGGGCGATATTGGCACGGCCGCGGCCGACGCCAATCACGCGGCGCACCTTTCCGGCACGCCTGAGCGCAGCCGCCAACGATCCGCCGATCAGGCCGACACCGATGACGACCAGTCTGTCGCTATGGAAATTGCTCAAGGAGATTTCGGCGCGCGTTGCCGGAACCTTACCGCAGGTCCGTCAAAGCCGCTTCAAGCGCAGCGAGAAAGCGCGCGTTTTCCGCCCCGGTCCCGATCGTCACGCGCAGATACTCGGGCATGCCGTAACCCGCGATCGGCCGCACGATCACGCCCTGCCTGAGCAGGTGCTGGAAAACTTCGGCGGCTCTCGGCACCTTGAAGCTGACGAAATTGGCGTAGGACGGAATCCAGGACAGCCCCAGTCGCTTGAAGCCGGTGGTCAGCGCCTGCATCCCCTGAGCGTTGAGCGCGCGACTTCCATGCACGAAGTCCTGGTCGGCCAGTGCCGCCACAGCGGCCGCCTGGGCGATGTTGCTGACGTTGAACGGTTGTCTTACGCGGTTCATCAGGTCGGCAACCTGCGGATGGGCGAACGCAAAGCCAACCCGAAGCCCGGCGAGTCCGTAAGCCTTCGAGAAGGTGCGCGAAACAACCAGGTTGGGAAACGGCTCCAGCCATTTCAGGCTGTCGCCGCGCAGCCCGGGATCGAGGTATTCGTAGTAGGCCTCGTCGAGCACCAGCAGCACGTCCGCCGGCACTTTGCGCAAGAAGGCATGGAGCGCGTCCGGGGCCAGCCAGGTGCCGGTCGGGTTGTTCGGATTGGCGATGAAAACGACGCGCGTGTCAGCGCGGACCGCCCGCGACATGGCGTCCAGATCGTGGCCAAAGTCGCGCGCCGGCACTTCGATCCCCGCGGCACCGGTGGCCTGTGTCGCCAACGGATACACGGCGAACGCATGCTGCGAGTAAACCGCCGACGTGCCCGGTGCAAGAAAGGCGTGCGCCGCCATTTCCAACACGTCATTCGAGCCGTTGCCGAGCACGATGCGCTGCGCTGCGACGCCATACATTTTCTCCAGCGCCATTCGCAGCTCGAAGGCGTTGCCGTCGGGATAGCGCGCCACTTCGTCGAGCGCCGCACGGATCGCCGCCAGCGCCTTCGGGCTTGCGCCCAGCGGGTTCTCGTTGGAGGCCAGCTTGACGATGCCCTCTTCCTTCAGTCCCATCTCACGCGCCAACTCGGAGATGGGTTTGCCCGGCTGATACGGGGCAATGGCGCGAACATACGGAGGCGAACGCTCGCAAACGTCGACGATGCCTTGCGGCGACGACACGGTATTCATTGCGCGGCCACCGGATAGGAACCGAGGACCTTCAGGAAGGCCGCGAGCCCGCGCATTTCGTCCAGCGCGCGTGCAACCTTGTCCTCCGTCTGGTGCCCTTCAAGGTCCACGAAGAACACGTACTCCCACAGCCCGGTGCGCGACGGCCGCGATTCCAGCCGCGTCATGCTCACCCCGCAGCGCGCCAATGGCGTCAACAGCTCGTGAATCGCCCCCGGGATGTTGCGGGTGGACATCACCAGCGAAGTCTTGTCGTTGCCGGACGGCGGCACTTCCCGCCCGGAGATCACGGCGAACCGGGTGGTGTTGTTCGGTTCGTCTTCGATATTGGCGGCCAGCACCGGCAGGCCGTAGTGTTCGGCCGCTGAACGGCCGGCGACGGCCGCGGCATCGGCCTCCTCCGCCGCCATTCGTGCGGCCTCGGCGTTGCTTGCCACCGGCACCAGTTCGGCATGCGGACAGTTCTGGTTCAGCCAGCGGCTGCACTGCGCGAGGCTTTGCGTGTGCGAGTAAATCCGCTTGACCGCGGCTATATTCGCCATCCTGGACAAAAGATTCTGGTGCACCGGCAGCACCACTTCCCCGCAGATCCTCAGCGGAGTGGACAGCAGATTGTCGAGAGTGCGTCCCACCGCGCCCTCGGTGGAATTCTCCACCGGCACGACCCCGTATCCGACACTGCCGGCCTCGACGGCGCGAAAAACCTCGTCTATCGACCCGCAAAGCGTCGCCGGCGCCTGGCTGCCGAAGTGCTTCACCACCGCTTCCTCGCTAAACGTGCCTTTCGGCCCCAGGCAGGCAACGGAAAATGCGTCCTCCAGCGCCCGGCACGCGGAGATGATTTCGGTGAACAGGTGGATCACTGCCTGGTCCGGCAACGGACCGGGATTGCGTTCGGCGAGTTGCCTCAGCACCTGGGACTCGCGTTCGGGTCGATAGACCGGGCCATCGCCTTTGAGCTGGCCGATGGCATGCGCTGCCGCCGCGCGCTCGCTGATCAGCTTCAGGATCTCCTGGTCCAGCGCATCGATGCGGCTGCGCAGTTGCTTGAGCTCGTCCGGCATTACGGCGCCTCCGAGGGGAGGTAGCGCACCGCCAGCACGCCTTCGATAACGGCTATCCTGTCGATGACTTTCGACGCTACCGGGCTGTCCACATCCACCAGCGTGTAGGCCATGTCTTTTTTCGACTTGTTGAGCATGTTGTGAATATTAAGGCCGGCCTGGGCGACAGCGGTAGAGATCTGCCCCACCATGTTGGGCACGTTGGCATTGGCGATGCCGAGCCGGTACGGGGACTCGCGCACCATGGTCACGTCCGGAAAATTCACCGCGTTGCGGACGTTGCCGTTTTCCAGATAGTCGCGCACCTGCTCCACCACCATCACCGCACAGTTGTCCTCGGCCTCGCGGGTCGAAGCGCCCAGATGCGGCAGCGCGACCACGCCGGGATGCCCGCGGAAGCTGCCGCTGGGGAAATCGCAGACGTAGGCCTTGAGGCGCTTGGTGCCCAGGGCCTGGAGCACCGCACCGTTGTCGACGATCCCGTCCCGGGAAAAATTGAGCAGCACCGCGCCGTGCTTCATCAGGCCGATGCGCTTGGAATCTATCAGGTTGCGGGTCTCGTCAAGCAACGGCACATGGAGGGTTACGAAGTCGCTGTTACGCATCACTTCCTCGATGCTGTGCGCCTTCTTGACCTGGGACGGCAGGCTCCACGCCGCGTCCACCGTGATTTCAGGATCGTAGCCGTGCACGTTCATGCCCAGCTTGATCGCGGCGTCGGCGATCAGGCTGCCGATCCTGCCCAGTCCGATGATGCCGAGAACATGGTGCGGCAGCTCGACGCCGGTGTAGTGCTTCTTGCCTTCCTCGACCGCCTTGTTGATCTCTTCGTCGGCTCCGGGAAGCTCATCTACGAAGCGGATGGCGGGAACCAGATTGCGCGCCGCCAACAGCATGCCTGCGAGAACCAGTTCCTTGACCGCATTGGCATTGGCGCCGGGCGCATTGAACACCGGTACACCGCGCTTGTTCATTGCCGCGACCGGGATATTGTTGGTACCGGCCCCGGCGCGGCCGATTGCCTTCACCGACCGCGTAATATCCATCACGTGCATGTCCTGCGAGCGAACCAGGATCGCGTCCGGCGACTGCACGTGCGTTCCCACGGTATAGCGCTCCGCGGGCAACCGCTTCAAGCCGACCGGGGAAATCGAATTGAGCGTCAGGATGCGCAGAGGGTCAGCCATGTCGGGATTCGAAGTCGCGCATGAATTGGACCAGTACCCTGACTCCTTCAACAGGCATGGCGTTGTAAATGGAAGCGCGCATGCCGCCCACCGAGCGGTGACCCTTGAGCTGGGTCAGGCCGCGCGCCTTGGCCTGTTTTAGGAACTCCTCGTCCAACGTGTCGTCGTTGAGCCGGAACGGGATGTTCATGATCGAGCGATCTTCCTTTGCCACCGGACTGGTGAAGAACCGGCTGCCGTCGAGAAACTCGTAAATCAGGCCGGCCTTGAGGAGGTTGACCTTTTCCATCTCGTCCAGTCCGCCCATTTTCTTCAGCCACTGGAATACCAGTCCGGCGACATAGAGCGCATACGTGGGCGGCGTGTTGTACATCGAGTCGTTGTCGGCGTGGATCTTGTAGTCGAGCATCGCCGGCGTGCCCGGCAATACCTGGCCGATCAGGTCCTCGCGCACGATCACGATGGTCAGTCCGGCAGGCCCGATGTTTTTCTGCGCACCTGCATAGATCACGCCGAACCTCGACACATCCAGCCTCCGTGCCAGGATGTGCGAAGACATATCTGCAACCAGCGGCACGCCACCGGTATCGGGCAGCCAGTGATACTCGATGCCGCCGATGGTTTCGTTCGAGGTGATGTGCACGTATCCCGAATCCGGGTTGAGCTTCCACGCGGCCTGTTTCGGCACGTAGCTGAAATTCCTGTCCGCCGAACTCGCCGCCACGTTGACGCTGCAGAATTTCCCGGCCTCGGCAATCGCCTTCTTGGCCCATTCGCCGGTGTGGACGTAGTCGGCCGACTTTTTTCCGTGCAACAGGTTCATCGGCACCATGGCGAATTGCGCGGTTGCCCCGCCCTGCAGGAACAAAACCTTGTAAATCGCCGGAATGGCAAGCAACGCGCGCAGGTCGGCTTCCGCCGCTTCCGCGATGGCGATGAATTCCTTGCTGCGGTGACTCATTTCCATGACCGACATGCCGGTGCCATGCCAGTCGAGCAATTCGTCGCGCGCCTGCTCCAGGACCGTCTGCGGCAGGACCGCCGGTCCCGGACTGAAGTTGAAAACTCTTCCCACTTTTTCTTTCGTTCTATGGATTGGAATTCGCTGCAGACTGCCTCAGCTCGTTTCGCCCTCACCCAGGTCCTGGTCCGGCGGAGCGTCGGCGGACTCGTTCCGGTCCGGATTGGCGACCGGATCGGAGGTGGGTTCCGAGTCCAGATCCGAGTCCGGCTCCGGACCCACATCGTCGTCCTTGTCCACGATTTTCTGCAGGCCGGCGAGTTTCTCTTCCGGACCGAGGTTGATCAGCGTCACCCCCTGGGTGGAACGGCTCATTTCGCGTATTTCCTTGACCCGGGTGCGGATCAGCACGCCACCGGTGGTAATGAGCATGATTTCGTCGATTTCCTCGACCAGCGTGGCCGCTACCACATTGCCGTTGCGGGCGCTGGTCTGGATCGCGATCATCCCCTGGGTGCCGCGGCCGTGCCGGGTGTACTCGGCGATCGACGTACGCTTGCCGTAGCCGTTCTCGGTGGCCGTGAGCACCGACACCGTCTCGTTGTCCGCCACCAGCAGTGAGATGACTTTCTGGCCGCCGGAGAGCTTCATGCCGCGCACACCGCGCGCCACGCGCCCCATCGGCCGCACATCCTGCTCGTCGAAACGCACCGCCTTGCCGGCGTCAGAGAACAGCATGATGTCTTGCCGGCCTTCGGTGAGCGCCACGCCGATCAGGTAGTCCCCCACTTCCAGATCCACCGCGATGATTCCGGACGGGCGCGGGCGCGAAAAATCGGAAAGTGGCGTTTTCTTGACCGTGCCGTTGGACGTGGCCATGAACACGTACTTGTGCTCGTCGAACTCCTTGACCGGCAGGATCGCGGTGATCTTCTCGCCGTCCACCAGCGGCAGCAGGTTGACGATGGGTTTTCCGCGGCTGGCGCGCCCGCCCTGCGGCACGTTGTACACCTTGATCCAGTACAGGCGCCCGCGATTGGAGAAGCACAGCACGTAATCGTGGGTATTGGCGATGAACAGGTTATCGATGAAATCGTCTTCCTTGGTCGCCGTGGCCTGCTTGCCGCGACCGCCGCGCTTCTGCGCCCGGTAGTCGGCGAGCGGCTGGGCCTTCACGTAGCCGGTGTGAGACAGCGTCACCATCACGTCCGCGGGCGCAATCAGGTCCTCCATGCTGAGATCCTGGGCATCCATCACGATTTCGCTGCGCCGTTCGTCGCCGAACTGGCTGCGGGTCTGGGCAAGCTCGTCGGCGATGATCCTGGTGGTGCGCTCCGGCTTGGCAAGGATGTCGAGCAGGTCGGCAATGTTGTCCATGACCTCCCTGTACTCGTTGACGATCTTCTCCTGCTCCAGTCCGGTCAGGCGCTGCAACTGCATTTCCAGGATGCGCTGCGCCTGCACCTCCGAGAGCCGGTAGCCGCCGGACTGCAATCCGTAGTCGCGTCCCAGTCCTTCCGGGCGCGAAGCGGAGACGTCAGCGCGTGCCAGCATGTCCTCCACCAGCTGCGAGCGCCACATGCGCGACATCAACTCGCGCTTGGCTTCCGCCGGAGCGGGCGCGGCCTTTATCAGCGCGATGATCTCGTCTACGTTGGAAAGCGCCACCGCCAGTCCTTCCAGGATGTGGCCGCGTTCGCGCGCCTTGCGCAATTCGAATACCGTGCGGCGGGTGACCACTTCGCGCCGGTGGCGCAGGAAGGCGTCGAGAATCTCCTTCAGGTTGAACAGGCGGGGCTGGCCGTCCACCAGCGCCACCATGTTCATCCAGAACGTGTCCTGCATCTGCGTTTCTTTGTACAGGTTGTTCAGGATGACTTCGGGTACTTCGCCGCGCTTGAGCTCCAGCACCACGCGCATGCCGGACTTGTCGGATTCGTCGCGGATTTCGGATAGACCATCGAGGCGCTTGTCGCGCACCAGCTCGCCGATCTTGATAAGGAGCACCGACTTGTTGACCTGGTAAGGCAGCTCGTCGATGACGATGGCCTGACGGTTGCCCTTTTCCAGATCCTCGATGTGAGTGCGGGCGCGGATTACCACGCGGCCGCGGCCGGTGCGGTAACCCTCCTTGACGCCCGAGGTGCCATAGATGATTCCGTGGGTCGGAAAGTCCGGACCCGGAATGATTTCCATCAGCTCGTCGACGCTGATTTCGGGCCGCTCCAGGATTGCCAGGCAGGAATCGATGACTTCGCGCAGGCTGTGCGGTGGAACGTTGGTGGCCATCCCCACCGCGATACCGGCAGAGCCGTTGATGAGCAGATTGGGAATCCGGGTGGGCAGGACAGTGGGCTCCTGCTCCTTGCCGTCGTAGTTAGGGACGAAATCGACGGTTTCCTTGTCGATATCGGCCAGCAACTCGGAGGCGATCCTCTCCAGACGGCACTCGGTATAGCGGTAAGCCGCCGCCGAATCGCCGTCCACCGAACCGAAGTTGCCCTGTCCGTCGACCAGGGTGTAGCGCATCGAGAAGTCCTGTGCCATACGCACCAAGGCTTCGTAGGTGGCGCTATCGCCGTGCGGATGGTACTTGCCGAGAACATCGCCGACCACGCGCGCGCATTTCACGTAAGGCCGATTCCAGACGTTGTTGGCCTCGTGCATCGCAAACAGGATGCGGCGGTGCACCGGCTTGAGGCCGTCTCTTACGTCCGGTAGCGCGCGCCCCACGATCACGCTCATCGCGTAATCGAGGTAGGAGCGGCGCATCTCCTCTTCGAGGCTGATGGGGAGGGTTTCTTTGGCGAATTGATCCATCAGGAATGGTCAGTTTTCTTGTTGCAAACAGTCACGATTCTGTCCCGCTCGACCCGATAGACTTGCCAGGACGTTTGGAGGGGATGGCTCGCTGGGGAGCCCCTTGATTCGTTCCAGCGCAAGCTTCGTATTTTATCATGGCGCCCCTCCCCGAGACATTGTCCGGCACGTCTTTATGCGTGACCTCGAAGGTGTATCAGCCCACGGCAATACAGGGATGATGGATCCGCCTCGGTCGCGCATGCGGGACTCATGCAGAGCTTCCCTAGGCGTTGTTAAGCGGCCCGGGAATGGGCCATAATGCAAGAGCCCTTGACCAGCATGACCAGGAGAACCCGAAATGCGACCCAAGACCAATCGGCTTTTGATGTTGTTAATCGGCGCAATGCTTGCGGGCTGCGCCAGCCAGACCGAGCGCAGCAGTTCCGGCGGCGGTGCGGAACAAGCGCAGGCCCCGGCACCCACCCCCGCCCCGGCACCGGCGTATGAGCCACAAGGCGAAAGCGTTCAGTTCGTGGACCGACCGCTCAAAGCGCCCGAGCAACCCCTTCCTGACTTTCCGGTAACCAAGTACGAGATCGAGGAAGAAGTCGAGGACCTCGGCACGCAGCCGGACGAGTCGGGCACCATGCAGTTCCCCGAAGAAACCCTCGCCGCCAAGGAAAGTGTGGTGAGCGCGCCGACGGAGGTGGCCGACGAACCCGAAGAGGAAGTCGGCGATCTGGGCACGCAACCGGACGAGTCGGGCACCATGAGTTACCCCGAGCAGCAACTTGCCTCCGAGAAAGTGATCAGCGAGCCAACGCAGTACGCCGACCAGGTAAGAGTCGCCTTCGAAGCGGAACCGCTGTTCAGTTTCGATAAGTCCGCCGTTCGCAGCGATCAGAGCAGCAAGCTCGACCAATTTGTCGCCAGCTTGAAGGGAACGCAATACGACTCGATTAGCGTGATCGGCTATGCCGACCGCATCGGCAGCGAGGACTACAACCAGAAACTGTCGGAACGCCGCGCCAACGCGGCGAAGAACTATCTGGTGCGTCAGGGCATCCCCGCCGGCAAGATCACTGCCGTGGGACGCGGCGAATCGGAGCCCGTGACCGGAGATACCTGCAGCGGCCAGCGCGGCAAGGCGTTGATTGCCTGCCTGGAACCCGACCGCCGCGCGGATGTCAGCGTCAACGCGACCAAGGCTTCCAACTGAAGCAGCAGCTTGCCGACCAGCAATCGAAAGCCCTGCGAATGCAGGGCTTTTTTTTAGGGTCTCCATGCAGGAAATGAACGCAAGTTTTTCCGCCGATACCGTCATCGAGGCGCGCTGGGTGATCCCCGTCGAACCGCACGGAACCGTGCTGAACGACCACAGCGTGGCGATCGCCGACGACCGCATCACCGCGGTCTTGCCGCGCGCGGAAATGCGCCGGCGTTGCAAGGCCGGCCGGACCCTCGATCTTTCAACCCACGCGCTGATTCCGGGGCTGGTAAACTTTCACACTCACGCGGCGATGACGCTGATGCGCGGACTTGCCGATGACCTGCGGTTGAAGGATTGGCTGGAAAAACACGTCTGGCCCGCCGAGGCCAGGCATATCTCGGCGCAGTTCGTGTATGACGGCACCCTGCTCGCCTGTGCTGAAATGCTGCGCGGCGGCGTCACCTGTTTTAACGATATGTACTTCTACCCGGAGATGGCGGGACGCGCGGCACTGGAGGCCGGGATGCGGGCCGCTCTCGGAATCGTGGTCATCGAATTTCCCACCGCGTACGCCGCCGACGCCCGGGATTATCTGCGCAAGGGCCTGGCGATGCGCGACGAACTCAAGAGCGAATCCTTGTTGTCCTTCTGCATGGCGCCGCATGCCCCCTACACCGTCAGCGACAGGAGTTTCGAACAAATCCTCACGCTTTCCGAACAGCTGCAGATCCCGATCAACACGCATCTGCACGAAACGCGCGACGAAATCCGGGAGAGTGAAAGCAAGTACGGAATGCGGCCGCTTGCCCGGCTGGAGAAATTGGGCCTGCTGGGCCCAAGCTTCATCGCCGTTCATGCGGTCCATCTCGATCCGGCCGAGATTGCACTGCTGGCGGGGCTCGGCGCCTCGGTCGCGCATTGCCCTTCGTCGAATCTCAAGCTTGCCAGCGGCATCGCGCCGGTGGGCGCCATGTTGTCGGCGGGAATGAACGTCGGCCTCGGCACCGACGGCGCGGCGAGCAACAACCGGCTCGACGTGCTTTCCGAAATGCGGCTTGCGGCGCTGCTGGCGAAGGCCGCGAGCGACGACGCGGAAACGCTTCCCGCGCATGTCGCGCTGCGCATGGCCACACTCAACGCCGCCAGAGCGTTGGGCCTGGAACAGAAAATCGGGTCGGTCGAGCCGGGCAAGTGCGCGGATCTGTGCGCGCTGAACTTGGCGTCGATCGAGCTGTCTCCCTGCTATGACCCGGCCTCGCAGTTGGTCTATGCTGCCGGTCGGGAGCACGTCAGCCATGTCTGGGTAGACGGCAAGCTGCTGGTCGACGAAGGCCGGTTGCTGCAAGTTGACGAGACAGCAATTGCGCGCAAGGCCCGGGAATGGCAATTGCGCATCGCGGCGTCAAATTAAGTGGAGCAACAGCCTGAGATGATCAACGTCGATCCGCTCGAACTCGAAAAATTCAGCCAGCTTGCCCACCGCTGGTGGGATCCGAACAGCGAGTTCAAGCCGTTGCACGACATCAATCCACTGCGACTGGACTATATCGATCGCATCGCGGATCTTCGGGGAAAGAAAGTTCTCGATGTAGGCTGCGGCGGAGGCCTGCTGTCCGAGGCGATGGCGGCCCGCGGCGCAATGGTGACCGGCATAGACCTGGGCGACAAGCCCCTGAACGTGGCGCAATTGCACCTGTTGGAGAGCAAGCTCGACGTGGAATACCGCAAGGTGGAGGTCGAGCAACTCGCCAGGGATCAGCCGCATCACTATGACGTCGTCACTTGCATGGAGATGCTGGAGCACGTGCCCGACCCGGCCAGCGCCGTAAATGCTTGCGCCGGGTTGATCGCGCCCGGCGGCTGGTGTTTTTTTTCCACCATCAACCGCAACCCGAAGGCTTACCTGTTCGCGGTCGTCGCCGCGGAGTACATCCTGAAATTGCTGCCGCGAGGCACGCACGACTATTCCAGGTTCATTACCCCGGCGGAACTGGGGCGATTTTGCCGCGGCGCCGGACTGTCACCGCACCGTGTGACGGGGATGACCTACAACCCGTTCACCAGGACTTATGCGCTTGGCCCGGACAGTTCGGTGAATTACATCCTCAGCGCGCAGGCGTCCTGACCCGGGCACGATGACGCTCCCGCTGCATTGTCGGTTGTTCGCAGCGATTTCATTGTTGGCAGGATATCCAAGGAGGATGACATCATGAAGAAAAGACTCTGGTTCGTACTGGCGGTATTCGGCATGGTGGCCGCGATTCAGGGCTGTGCGCTCAAACCACAGATTCTGCGCATAGATCCACCGGTGAAAGTGAATGAATCCACCGTCGGCAACGGCAGGATCATCGGCCTTGGGGTATCTGACGCACGCACGGACAAGAAGCTCGGCGAAATCGGCGACCCGAACACCAGGATGGTGGACGTCTCGGTGGAAGAAGACCCGAGTGCGGCGGTGTATGCACGCCTGCAGGAGGCCCTTGCCAAACTCGGTTTCTCGGTGGTTCGGTACAGAGACGCGATGGAACGCACTCTGCAGGTGGAGATCCGCAATCTCGAACTGAAGTCGGTCAAGACGCCGTTTACCTTCGAAACCGAGTTGCGGGTGGGGGTCGGCGCCCGCGCGGACAACGGCCCCGAATACTACGACCGCCAGTTCAACGTCCGGACCCGCAAGGACGGTGCCGCGCCACCCTTCGAAAAGGACAGCACCTTGCTGGTGAACACGGCGGTTTCGCAGGCTCTGGAAGACATGCTGGCCGACGAGCAGT
>JBOIFZ010000064.1:0-5089 GCA_050741735.1 Burkholderiales bacterium | reverse complement strand
CGCCTCCGCGGTCAACGTCGTTCCTGTTCAAGAGCGTTGACGCAAAGGTCGCAAAGGATAAGGGAAAGGTACGCAAAGGAAAGCGTGACTGAGTACCCCGGGAACATTGCGTGATTCTTGATAGTTTTCCTTCGCGTACCTTTGCGTACTTTGCGTTGAACGCGTTTCGCCTTGTCATGTGAATTCTGTGGGAAATCCGTGCATTGCCTTTCCGTTGCGCTGCAGCGAAGGGGCGTCCGAGGCCAACTTTACCGGCCGCAGCCATTGTGCCAGTATCCACTACGCGTTTCGGTACGGCGCATCCCACATCGGGGAGGGCTTGGAGTTGGCGAGCACCGTGGGCGAAGAAAAAATGGACAATGCCGCGCCGGGGGGCGACCCTCGCGGCCAGCCGTTGTTGCGAGTCTCCGGACTGAGCGTTCAGTTCGGGGGCATCGTTGCGCTGGAAGACGTGTCCTTCGATGTGATGCAGGGGCAGATCGCCGGCGTGATCGGTCCCAACGGCGCCGGCAAGACCACCCTGTTCAACTGCCTGTCGCGCCTCTATCCGTTTCAGGGCGGCAGCATTTTCTTCCGCGCACAGACGCTGCTCGAAGTCCCGCGCCACCGCATCGCCGACTGCGGCATCGGACGCACCTTCCAGAATCTCGCGCTGTTCCGGACCATGAGTGTGCTTGACAACATCATGGTCGGTGCCCATTGCCGCAGCCGCGGCGGTTTCCTCGTTAACGCCGTGCGCATGCCGGTGGTGGCGCGCGAGGAGTCGCGGGTCGAGGCGAAAGCGCGGGGCCTGATGAAGCTGCTGGATCTGCAGTCGGTTGCGCAGTTGCGGGTGGCGGACCTGCCGTTCGGTACGCAAAAACGCGTGGAACTCGGCCGCGCCCTGGCAGCCGAGCCCCGGCTGCTGCTTCTCGATGAACCGGCGGGCGGGCTGAACCACGAGGAAGTGGGATCGCTTTCCGTGCTTGTCCGCCGCATCCGCGACCAGTTGGGCGTAACGATCCTGCTGGTGGAGCATCACATGAGCTTGGTGATGCAGCTCTCCGATAAGGTCGTGGCGCTCAATTTCGGCAGGAAGATCGCCGATGGCACCGCGGCGGAAGTGCAGCGCAATCCGGACGTGATTCGCGCCTACCTGGGAAAGGACGCGTGATGGCGCTGCTCGAGGTCTCCGGTTTGCACGCCGGCTACAGCGCTGCCGACGTTCTGCGCGGTGTGGCTTTTGCCGTTGAGCAGGATGGCATCACGACCGTCCTTGGCGCCAATGGTGCCGGCAAGACCACGCTGCTGCGCGCCGTGAGCGGCATGGTGAGGAGGCAAGGCTCGGTGCGCTTCGACGGCCGGCCGATCGAGACCCTGGCCACCGAGGAGATTGCACGGCTGGGAATCGCGCACGTGCCCGATGGCCGCGGCACTTTCTTCGATTTCACCACCGAGGAGAACCTGCGCATCGGCGCCTATACCCGCAGGGACCGGCACGCGGTGGCACGCGACTTCGAGCGCGTCTACAACTATTTTCCGCGGCTCAAGGAGCGGCGGCACCAGCAGGCGGGCACGCTCTCCGGCGGCGAGCAACAGATGCTGGCGATTGCACGGGCGCTCATGCTCTCGCCGAGGCTGCTGCTGCTCGATGAGCCCTCCTTCGGCCTGGCGCCGCTGGTGGTGCAGGATATTTTCCGCATCATGCGCAGTATCAACGCGGAGGAGGGGGTCAGCGTTCTTCTGGTGGAGCAGAACGCGGCGCTGGCGCTGGATCTCGCCGACCACGCCTATCTGCTCGAGACCGGGGAGGTGGTGATGTCCGGTACGGCCGACGTGGTGCGTTCCAACGAGACTGTAAGACGCGCGTACCTGGGATACTGAGCACAAGCGTGAGTGAGTCAACGCGTGAGCGTTGCCGCCTCCGTGGCCGGCGGGAGGAGATTGCCTCTTCTCCGCTGCGCCGAGGGGCAGGGCGGGAGAATCATCCGTTCACGGCATCACGAAAGCTGAGACCGCATGTTCAAGGAATACGACAACTATGACGCAGTAGGACTCGCGGAACTGGTGCGAAGGAGGCAGGTATCGCCCGAGGAATTGCTCGAGGAGGCGATCGCACGCGTCGAGCAGCGCGATTCGGCGCTCAACTCGGTGGTCAACAAGCTTTACGACCACGCCCGCGCCGCCATCCGCGCCGGCTTGCCGAACGGACCATTGCACGGCGTGCCGTTCCTGCTGAAGGATCTGCATGCGTTGTGTGCCGGCGCCGTCACGACCAACGGCAGCCGCTTCTTTCAGGACAACCGCGCCGACCACGACTCCGAACTGGTGACGCGCTACAAGAAGGCCGGACTGGTGATCTTCGGCAAGACCAACACGCCCGAGTTCGGCCTGACCATTACTACCGAGCCGACGCTGTTCGGTCCGACGCGCAACCCCTGGAACGCGCAGCATACGGCCGGCGGTTCGAGCGGCGGTTCAGCCGCGGCCGTCGCCGCCGGCCTGGTCCCGGCGGCTCACGCGTCCGACGGCGGCGGTTCGATTCGCATTCCCGCATCCTGCTGCGGCTTGTTCGGCGTCAAGCCGACGCGCGGGCGCAATCCGCACGGTCCGGACCGCGGCGAGGGCTGGGCCGGCATGAGTACCGAACATGCAATCACGCGCAGCGTGCGCGACAGCGCGGTGCTGCTGGATTCGACCTGCGGGCCCGATGTGGGCGCGCCCTATTTTGCCGCGTCGCCGCTGCAACCGTACTCGAGCGAGGTGGGCGCAACGCTGGAGCCGCTGCGCATCGCGCTGGCCACGCGCACGCCGGCCGGCGAAAAGATTGCGCCCGAGTGCGAACAGGCGGTGATGCAGACCGCCCGCCTGCTGGAGGAGATGGGCCACCGAATCGAGCCAACCGACCTGGACTTCGTACCGGAAGAACTGGGCCCTGGTTTCCGCATGGTGATTGCCGGAAATACGCGGGCCGCAATCGATCTCCACGCGGCAAAGACCGGCAATCGGCCCGGACCCGAAAAGTTCGAAAAGGTGACATGGGCGTTGTTCGAGGCGGGCGCAAGGGCGAGTGCGGCGGAGTACGCCCGCGCCGTGCTGGCGGTGCACCGCACCGGGCGCATGGTCGGACGCTTTTTCGAACGCCATGACGTGCTGCTTGCGCCGACGCTGCCCCGGCCACCCGAAAAGCTGGGAGTATTCGACATGAATAGCGACGACATCGAGTCCTATCGCCGCGCGATTGCCCTGTTCACGGCGTTTACCGCGCCGTTTAACGCCAGCGGCAATCCGGCCATGTCAGTGCCGCTGCACTGGACTGCAGAGGGATTGCCTGTCGGCGTACAGTTTGTCGCGCGCTACGGCGACGAGGCGGTACTGTTCCGCCTTGCTGCGCAACTCGAGCAAGCCAAGCCCTGGTTCCAACGCCGGCCTCGTCTGATGCCTGATTCCTGACCCCAGTCGCCATGGAAGCTTTTCTGCATCAGGTTTTGTCGGGTCTGGCAACGGGCGGCATCTACGCCAGCCTTGCTCTGGCGCTGGTGATGATTTACCAATCCACCAACCACATCAATTTTGCCCAGGGCGAAATGGCAATGTTCTCGACTTATCTGGCGTGGAGCCTGATCAACGCCGGCGTGCCCTTCTGGTGGGCGTTCTTGCTGACGGTAGCCGTCTCGTTCGTGGCGGGAGTCGTGATCGAGCGCGTGATCATCCGGCCGGTGGAGCATGCGCCGGTGTTGTCCATCATCACCGTGTTCATCGCGCTGCTGGTCATTTTCAACAGCGTGGCTGGGTGGATTTTTACTTACACCATCAAGACTTTTCCCAGCCCGTTTCCCGAACAGCCGTTGTTCGGCAACCGCTTCATTTCTTCTCACGAGTTAGGCGCAATCGGCATTACGCTGACGGTGCTGGTCATGCTGTACCTGTTCTTCCGCTTTACCCCGCTCGGCCTGGCGATGCGGGCGGCGGCGCAGAACCCGGTGTCGAGCCGGCTGGTGGGGGTGCGCGTGGGGTGGATGCTGGCGCTGGGCTGGGGTCTGGCGGCGGCGGTCGGGTCGGTGGCCGGCATGCTGGTGGCGCCGATCGTGTACCTGGAACCGAACATGATGGCGGGCGTGCTGCTGTACGCCTTCGCCGCGGCGCTGGTCGGCGGGATCGACAATCCGTTCGGCGCCGTGGTGGGCGGTTTCACCGTGGGGGTTCTGGAGAATCTGCTGGGCGCCTACGTGATCGGCACAGAGTTGAAACTCACGGTGGCGCTGGTACTGATCATCGGCGTGCTGCTGGTCAAACCGACCGGGCTGTTCGGAAAAGTGTTTGTTACGCGGGTGTGAGGCGAGAGGAAAGAGGAAAGAGGAAAGACGAAAGAGGAAAGAGGAAAGAGAAATATGGCGAGAGGCGAGAGGCAGAAAAACAGGACTCGGAACGCGGAACGCGGGACTCGGTGAACAGCTTGGCTGAGTGCCGTGTGATGCGAGAGAACAGGAATTGAGTTTGAAGTATTTGGACACAAACTGTCAGGATTGCTTGTCCGATTGTTACGACCGTCACGTCGTCACGTTCGTCACGAGCCGTCAGCCACGGAGTCTATGGACAACATAGCGACAACGGCTGAGATGGCACTCCCCCGCTACGCCGGCCTGTCGGCGCGCGCCTGGAAGGCGATCGGCCTGGCGGCGCTGCTATGCGCCGCTGTGGCGCTGCCGTTTCTGGTGAGCAGCTATCGGGTGTTCCAGTTCAACATGGTGCTGGTTTACGCCATCGTGCTGCTGGGGCTGAACATCCTGACCGGTTACAACGGTCAGATCTCGCTGGGGCATGGCGCTTTCTACGCCATCGGCGCCTATGTCGCCGCGATCCTGATGGAGCACTTGGGCTGGCCGTACTGGGCCACTCTGCCAGTGGCCGGGCTCACCTGTTTCGTTTTCGGTTTTCTGTTTGGGCTGCCCGCGCTGCGGCTGCGCGGCCATTACCTGGCGCTGGCGACGTTTGCGCTGGCCGTGGCGATGCCGCAGATCCTCAAGTACAAACACATCGAGCAGTGGACCGGGGGCGTGCAGGGTATCGTGATCATCAAGCCCGAAGCCCCCTTCGGGCTGAAGATCAC
>JBOIFZ010000063.1:0-2133 GCA_050741735.1 Burkholderiales bacterium | reverse complement strand
GCCAGTACGTAGCCCCATTCGAGGTGGAAGAAGTAGCCGCCAACTGAAATGAACTGCGCGAAGATGAACGCCGCGAGGAAGCCGCCGATCATGTTGCCCAGTCCGCCGAGGACGCAAACCAGGAAGGCGATCGGCCCGAAAGATAATCCGATTGCCGGGTGGATATCGTATTGCAGCACCAGCAGGCAGGCGGCGACTCCGGCAAGCGCGCCGCCCAGCGCGGAGGTGATCAGGAAGATGCGGTTCGGGTTCACGCCCATCAGCGGCATGATCGCGCGGTCCTGCGAGATGGCGCGGATCGCGGTGCCGAGGTAAGTGCGCTTTAGGAACAGATAGACGCCGATCATGGCTGCGAGCGCGATCAGGAACGCGGTCAACCGCGCCAGGCTCAGGAACATCCCGCCCAGCTCGAAGGTCGGCAGCCTTACGCCGATGTTTCTGAACTCGACACCGAAGGCCAGCGTGGCCGCGCCCTGCAGGAAAAACAGCACGCCGCCGGTGACCAGCAACTGGTTGATCGGCTCGGCGGCAAGCACCGGGCGGATCACGAAGTGGTGCAACGCCACGCCCAGTGCCGAGACCACGACGATGCACCCAGGGAAGGCGAGCCACAGCGGCCAGCCGTAGTCCACGTGAAGGTAGAAGGCCGCGTACATGCCGATCATGATCAGTTCGGCGTAACAGATCCACACCACGTCGATCACGCCGAAAACCAGGTTCAGCCCCAGCGCCAGCAGCGCCAGGATGCCGCCCAGCAGCACGCCGTTGACGATGGCTTCAAGCAGAAAGATGTCGAACATTTCCATCGCCTAGATTCCGAGGTAAGCCTTCTTGATGTCGTCGGTGTCGAGCAGCTCTGCGGCCGTGCCTGCGGCGCGGATGCGCCCGGTCTCCAGCAGATAGCCGCGGCTCGCGACCTTGAGCACCTGGCGGATGTTCTGCTCGACGATCAGAACGGTGTAGCCTTCCGCGCTCATTCGCCGCACCGTTTCGAAGATCGTCTGCACCACCACCGGCGCCAGTCCCGCCGAGGGCTCGTCGAGCAACAGCAACTTCGGCCCGGACATGAGCGCGCGGCCGATCGCGCACATCTGCTGCTCGCCGCCGGAAAGCGTGCCGGCCGGCTGGCGGCGGCGCTCTTCCATTTGCGGAAACAACTGGTACACACGCGCGAGCCGCTCTTCGAAATGTGCGCGCGCCTGCGGCACGAACGCGCCCATTCGCAGGTTCTCCTCGACAGTAAGTTTCGGGAATAGTCGCCGGTTCTCCGGCACGTGCGCGATCCCGTGGCTGACCAGTTCATACGAGGCGACGTCGTTCAGCCGCCTGCCTTCCATCGTCATCTCGCCCGCGGTTGCGTCGATCAGCCGCGACACGACTCTGAGCAGCGTCGTCTTGCCGGCGCCGTTCGGTCCGATCACCGCGACGGTTTCGCCCGCCTTGACCTCGAGGCTCACGTCGAACAGCGCCTGGAAACCGGCGTAGCCCGCGGATATGTTGCGCAACGCGAGCATCAACCGCTCCTCGCGGCCACGGTTGCCTGCACGTCCTTGGCGTCGGTGCCCAGGTACACCTCGATCACCCTCGGGTCGTGCGCCACCACCTCGGGTTTTCCTTGCGCGATCACTTCGCCGTGGTCCAGCACCACGCAGCGGTCCACCACCCGCATCAGCGCGCCCATGATGTGCTCAACCCAGACGATGGTAATCCCGCGCTGCTTTCGGATCTCCGCGAGCAGATCCGCAGCCTGGTTCATCTCCTGTTCGTCGAGGCCGCCGAGCGATTCGTCGGCAAGAAGCAACTTTGGTTTGGTGGCGAGTGCGCGCGCCAGTTCCAGTTTCTTCAGCCCCGCAGCGCCCAGACTTTCGACGCGCGAATCGGGTTCTGCGCGCAGGCGCACCAGATCGAGGATCTCTTTTGCCTGAAAGAACGCTTGTTCGCGCGTCGGGCGATCCGCCTGTCCGTAATACGCGGCAAGCGCGACGTTTTCGATTACCGACAGCCGGCGGAAGGGGCGCGGGATCTGGAAGGTCCGCCCGATCCCGGCATGGGCGACGCGGTAAGCCGACCAACCGCCGAGCTCGCGGCCGAGAAAGCGGATCGATCCCGCGGTCGGTGCAAGCGCGCCGGCGA
>JBOIFZ010000062.1:0-2210 GCA_050741735.1 Burkholderiales bacterium | reverse complement strand
TCTTCGGCACCAAGGATTACAAGGCCACCATCACCGCCATGCGCGCCGAGTTGACGAAAGTCTGAGAACGCATAAAAACCTGCCACCAAGACACCAAGACACCAAGAAGGGCAATGAGAAAATAGATCAGAGTCCCTTTCTTCTTGTATCTCCAAACCGTGCAGGCTCGCGACGACACGGGTCAATTCCCGACGCACACTCGACCGCCAATAAAAGTCAAGAAGTCGTTTGGCTTTTCTTGGTGTATTGGTGCCTTGGTGGTTATTGTTGTTGAAACTTGATTTCCCAATCCCGGTTTCGGCCGTGGCGTTCGATCTGGACGGCACGCTGGTCGATACGCTGCCGGACTTGCATGAAGCGGCCAATCGGATACTCGCAGAACTCGGCCGCGCCAAAGTGACCGACTCCGCGGTGCGGGCGTATGTGGGAGACGGGGTGGACCGTCTGGTCGAACGCCTGCTTGCCGGCGATTCTGCCATCGACACCCGGGCGGCGCGGGCGGCCGGCTGCCCGGTGTTCTGCGTACCTTACGGCTACCGGGGCACGCTCGGGGTGCACGAACTGGACTGCGATGCTATAGTATCGGCGCTTCTCGACTCCATGAAACTGATCGAAATTCCGCGGTCATGAACTTTTTGAAACTCGAAAAACTGAGGCTGGAAATCGGGGCCGGCTGGCGCTGGTGGCGCCCGTCCGTGTTCTGGCGCTGCATCTGAGCGTCGCCGGTTTCCGATTCATCGTTTTTCGCAGTTTCAGGAGTTCGTCATGACTGAGCAGGAATTCAAGCAGCTTGCCGCGCAGGGTTTCAACCGCATCCCGGTTGTGCTCGAAACCTTCGCCGACCTCGACACCCCGCTTTCGGTTTATCTAAAGCTCGCCAACAAGCCCTACTCCTATTTGCTGGAATCGGTGCAGGGCGGCGAGCGTTTTGGCCGCTACTCCTTCATCGGCCTGCCCGCGGAAACCCGCTTCGAAGTGCGCGGCCATACCTGTGCAGAGTACCGGCGCGGCACGCTGGTGAGCCAGACCGAGCACGACGATCCGCTTGACTTCGTCTCGGCTTGCCATGCGCGCATCAAGGCGGCCTCCCGGCCGGAGTTGCCGCGCTTTCTCGGCGGCCTGGTCGGCTGTTTTGGCTACGACACGGTTCGCTACGTGGAAAAGAAGCTCGCTGCCACGCACAAGGCCGACACCCTTCACACGCCGGACATCCTGCTGCTGCTCTCCGAGCAACTGGTGGTGCTGGACAATCTTTCCGGCAAGCTGTATCTGGTGGTCTATGCCGATCCGCGCCAAGCGGGCGCGTATTCCCGTGCCCAGCAGCGCCTGCAGGAACTGCTGTGGATGCTGCGCCAGCCGGTGGTCGTGCCGCCGGAGGCCCCCACAACGCCCGCGCGACCGCAGTCGGAGTTCAGCGAAGACGCTTTCATGGAGGCGGTGGAGCGCGCCAAGCGCTACATTTTCGACGGCGACATCATGCAGGTGGTGCTGTCGCAGCGCATCAGCCTGCCTTACCAAGCCTCGCCCTTGTCGCTGTACCGTGCCCTGCGTGCGCTCAACCCCTCGCCTTACATGTTCTATTTCGACATGGGCGGCTTTCACGTCGTCGGCGCCTCGCCCGAGATCCTGGTGCGGCTGGAAAGCGGCGTGGTGACGCTGCGGCCGATTGCCGGCACCCGGCCGCGCGGCGCCAGCCGCGATGAGGACCTCGCACTGGAGCGTGAACTGCTCGCCGATCCCAAGGAGCGTGCCGAGCACGTGATGCTGATGGACCTGGGGCGCAACGACGTCGGCCGGGTGGCGCAGGTCGGCAGCGTGCGTGTGACCGAGAACATGACCATCGAGCGCTATTCGCACGTGATGCATATCGTCTCCAACGTCGACGGCAAGCTCAGACCCGGCCTGGATGCGATGGCGGTGCTGAAGGCAACCTTCCCTGCCGGTACCGTGAGCGGGGCGCCGAAAGTGCGGGCGATGGAGATCATCGACGAACTGGAGCCCGCCAAGCGCGGCATCTACGCCGGTGCCGTGGGTTACCTCGGATTCAACGGCGACATGGATCTTGCGATTGCGATCCGTACCGCGGTGGTGAAGGACGGCACGCTGTATGTGCAGGCCGGAGCCGGCATCGTCGCCGACTCGGTGCCGAAGAACGAATGGGTCGAGACCCAGAACAAGGCGCGCGCGCTGCTGCGCGCCGCGGAAATGGC
>JBOIFZ010000061.1:0-2017 GCA_050741735.1 Burkholderiales bacterium | reverse complement strand
AAAGTTCTCGCCGAGTCATCTTTTGCATCGACGACAATCCCAGCGACCGCGAGTACCGCGCTCGCCTGCACCACCTTTTGGCAAGCGTCGGCTAGGAGGATCGAACCGAGACCCTTTCCTTGAAATTTTTCATCTACGGCCAGGCGGCCGATCAACGCCACTGGCACTGGATAACGGGGCAGTTTACGTGCGATCGCTGTAGGAAGGTCCGAACAACTCACGCTGCCAGCGCTAAGGGTAAAATAACCTGCTAGTGTAGTGCTTCGTTTTTCTTGGAACTTAAGCGGCGATTGGCGCGAATGACTTTTTGCAGAATGTCGTTGGCCTTGGCCGTCCAGACGAAGGGCTTGGGGTCATGGTTATGTACGGCGATATATTCCTTGATGGCGCTGATAAGTTCGGGGACGCAGCGGAATACACCGCGGCGCAGGCGTTCGGTGGTGATGTCGCGAAAAAACCGTTCGACCATATTAAGCCAAGAGGCCGAGGTCGGGGTGAAATGCACATGGAAGCGCGGATGTTTCGCAAGCCACGTCCGGACCGTAGGATGCTTATGCGTGGCGTAATTGTCGCAAATCAGATGCAGGGCTTTGTCCTTGGGGGTTTCTCGATCAATCTGGCGCTAGAAGGTGAGCCATTCGTGGTGGCGGTGACGATTGTCGCAGCGGGCAATGACCGAGCCATCGAGCGTGTTCAGGGCGGCAAAGAGCGTCGTTGTGCCATGACGCTTGTAGTCGTGGGTCAGCGTCCCCGCACGGCCCTTCTTCAAGGGCAACCCAGGCTGGGTACGGTCCAGCGCCTGCACTTGGCTCTTCTCGTCGCAACACAGCACCAGCGCATGCTCGGGTGGCGACAAATACAGTGCGACGATGTCTTCGAGCTTCTCGACAAATTGCGGGTCACGCGAGACCTTGAAGGTCTCGACCAAATGCGGCTTGAGCCCATTGGCGCGCCAGATCCGCAGCACGCTGCTATCACTGATCCCGACCTTGGCCGCCAGCGTGCGCGTGCTCCAGTGTGGGGCGCCTTGCGGTGTGCTCTGGGTGGTCAGGCGCACGACCTTGGCGGCATTGATGCGGCGCTTGCGGCCGCTACGCGGCAAATCAGTTTCAATCCCCAGAAGCCCGCTTTCCGCAAAGCGCTTGCGCCAGCGACCCACCTGGACTCGACCAACACTCACTGCAGCAGCGATCCGGTGATTATCCATGCCTTCGGCCGCCCACAGGATTATCCGTGCCCGCCGCGCCAAACGCACGCTGACCGTGCTCGACCGGGTCCATCGTTGCAGTTGTTGCCGTTCTTCATCTGTAAGCTCAATAACACTGGCCGTTCGCATGTTCGCCCCCTCGTTCGATCTCCAGATCAGATCGACCGAAAGGCATATAGTTCCATCAATTACGAAGCATTACACTAGCTTACCCATTCGATCGGCGCGCGTGTCCAATGGACCCGCCGGAAACGGCCCTTGACGCCTTCGGGAGTGAGGAGGATAGAAACGAAGATAAGATCCTCGTGTACTTCATCCAGTTGGTTTGATCGTGATATCAGAGACCCGAACGGCGGAGTCGCGAGCATCGGACGGACGGTTGGCCGCTATCCAAGGCCTGCGTGCACGAGCGCCGGAGGGACAGCCCCGAGGCCCCAGCGTTGGCCAATTCCTATCAAAACCTGCTCAGGGTGTAAGCGAAGGATGAGCGCCAATTCCGCTCTTGCAGGTCGACGACGATGAGGTCCCTGAGCCGCCGGTGGACCTTGATTCAGGGCAGGGACCCCTTGACATGCGAATGAGAAGCATTATCATTTGTAGACATGAGCTCGCCCCACAGACCCGTGCACAACCCAAATGCATTGAGACTCTTGCTTTCTGTCATTCCTGCGAAAAGCAGGGATCCGGATCCATCAAGAGAGTTACTGGACTGTAGCTTCGTCGCGAGGCGCTACCACACCACGGGTACGCGATAGCGTTGAAAGATGGGGTCGGAGGTCACCATTGTGAAACCTTCAAGCCGTGCCTGCG
>JBOIFZ010000060.1:0-3178 GCA_050741735.1 Burkholderiales bacterium | reverse complement strand
GTCGGAGCCGCGCAGCGCATAAGTCGTCCGCGACGAGCGGATGCGGCTGATGACCTGTTCCGGGGGCGCGCCCTTGCTCAAGTTCACGACTTCCGAGATGGGCGTGACCGGGCGGGGCGAAAGTATCGAACATGCGCCCAGCACAAAGGCCGCGGAAAGGGCCAGCAGCAGGGCCGGGGTTTTGGTAACACCTGGGAAGTTCTTGGGCAGCATTTTCGTTCTCCTTCCTTTTTAGACGCAGGCACGCGTGCGGCGCCCGACGGTCGCAGTAACGCTCATCTGGGCACGACGATGACAGGACGGTGATAGCAGTAGAAACAGTCGTTCCACAGGAACGAGTTCTCGTAGCGCAGCCGGGCATCCCAGCGGATGCTTTCCGCGTAGGCGTTCTGCAGGTAATCCAGCACCGCGTCCGGTACGCCCTGGTCATGCAACCTGGCGATCTGCGATCCGGTCAGGGGATAGACCGCCCGGGTGTCCTGCAGCTCGCGGATGATCTCTTCCGCGGGCTTACCGGCCTGGCTCATCTCCACGACCTGCTCAAGAGTGGGCGGCGGGCGGCGCGGCGAGCCGGCACATCCCGCGAGCAGGGCGAGGCAAAGCAGAAACGCCACGTTTCTGAAAATCCGGCTGGACCAGCGACGCATCGTGGAAATCATCGGTGGTTTCCTGCCTGATAGACCAACCCGGCCGGCGCCAGGTTCAGTATCATTGATCGACATCAAATGATTGTCCGCTGCTGCGTTTAGTTTGGAGGCCATTCTGGTTCAGGGAGAGCCATATGAAATTTCGCACTATCGCATTCTCCGTGCTGGTTGCGGCCACAATTGATGCCCGCGCGCAGGAACCGCTGCCGGGACAAATCCTTCACGACACCTATTGCGTCATCTGCCACGACAGCCGCGTCTACACTCGCGAAGAACGCCTCGCCCGCGACTACCGTGAGATTCGCGCGCAGGTCCGGAGATGGCAGGAAAACATCGGCCTCAAATGGGACGATGCCGACATCGAAAGGGTTTCCAACTTCATTGCCTCGAAGTTCTACAGGCTGGCGTGCCCGGAAGAGTGCTGACCCCGGACCGCTTCTAGGCGGGAATGTCCGGGACCAACTGGCTCTCGAGCAGCGCGATCTGGTCCTTCAGCAGCAGCTTGCGCCGTTTCAGGCGCCGCATCTGTAATTCGTCCAGGTTCGGATCCCGGGACAGGCGCTCGATGATATCGTCGAGATCGCGATGCTCGACCTTCAAGGCCTCGATCTTCCCGCGGATGAACCTGGCCTCTTCGTCCGTGAGCTCCATCATTGTCCCTATCTGCTACGGCCGTTCATTTTCCAACTATAGATCAACCCCGGTCTGGTCGCATGCAGCCGGGCGCCACAAACCCGAACGCAATTCGCCGCAACGGCGCAATGGAAAGCCGCGAATCCCACCACGAAGACACAAAGAACACAGTGGGGTTTTCAGTATCTGTCGTAAATTTCCAGGGCTTTCAGCATGGACTTCTCGCGTCGGATGATCGGAATCATCTTCGATTCCTTGTCGTCGTACTGCTTGAGCAGCGCGACCACCTTCTCCGCTGCTTCCGCGGGAACCACCACCACGCCGTCCGGATCGCCGACGATGTAGTCGCCCGGCCGCACCAGGATGCCGCCGCATTTCACCGCAATCTGTTTGTCGATGCTTACCATGCGTCCAACCGAGGTGGCCGGGCTCACGCGCCGCGACCACGCCGGAAAACCCATGCGCCGCAGTTCGGCAATGTCGCGAACGGCACCGTCGATCACCGCGCCCGAAAGGCCGCGCACCTTCGCTGTTGTGGCCATCAGATTGCCCATCGCCGCGATTTCCAGGCCTTCATCCATCACATAAACGAGCACGCTGCCCGGCTCGGCCTCATCCAGGATCTCGAGCAGATGGTTCCGATACTTGCGGTTGTCGGTACGCAGCACCGGGCGCATCAGCGCAGTGGCGGCGCGCCCGACGATCTTGGCGTCGTATATCGGTTTCATGTCCGACGACATCCAGCCGCGCGCACCGGTTGCCTCTTCCACCGCGTCGGCAATGTTGCCGGTACTGTTTTCGGCACGCTTGAGCGCGGCGACGATTTCCTCCGGGGTCATCGCGCCGGCGCAGGTCGTCGAAAGGAAAACGACTGCACCGAGCACGGCGTTGCGGATACGCGCGATGTTCATTCGGTCTCCTCTTTTGGTATGGTTCAAGACAAAAAAAATGGTACACCGAATCGGGGGACGCAATTTGAGCCACGCTACTGCAGCGCCTATGATGGGCAATTTTTCGGGGAATCTGGAGCAGATGGACAGGAACGCGACGCCGGGGGGCATCTACCCGATGCTTTACGCTTTTTTCACGGCGCGGGGCGAGCTGGACCGGAACGCGACACGGCGCCAGGTACAGGCGTTCGTAGACAATGGCGCCCATGGCATGGCGATGCTGGGGCTGGGCACCGAAGTGAACAAGCTCTCGGATGCGGAGCGGCGGCAACTGGTCGAATGGGTAACTGAGGACCTGGCAGGGCGGCTGCCGCTGGCGGTGACGGTGAACGCGCCCACCGTCGATGCGCAAGTCGAGTTCGCCAGATTCGCGCAGGCGCACGGCGCATCGTGGGTGATCCTGCAGCCGCCTCCCGATCGTGGCGTGCCGGAGAAGTTCTTCGTGCGCTTTTTCGGGGCGGTGGCCGACCGTCTCGACATTCCGGTCGCCATCCAGAACGCGCCCGAATATCTCGGCGTGGGTCTCAGCGCCGCAGGCATCGACGCGCTTGCGCGCAATCACGCGAATTTCCGCATCCTCAAGGGCGAGGGCCCGGCGCTCGCGATTCGCCGGGTGATCGAGGAAACCGGGGGGCGGGTAACGGTGTTCAACGGCCGCGGCGGACTGGAACTCACAGATAACCTGCGCGCGGGCTGCGCCGGAGTGATTCCGGCTGCCGATACCTTCGACCGGCAGGCGCGCATATTCGATCTGTTCGAGGCGGGCTGGGAGGCCGAGGCCGAATTGACTTACCGCGAAGTGCTGCCGGCGATCGTGTTCGTCATGCAGTCGTTGGAGACGCTGCATTGTTACGGCAAGCGTCTGGCTGCCCGGCGGCTCGGATTGGGTGCGGTGCATGACCGCATGCCCGCGCTCGCCACGGACGCATTCGGGCTGCAATGCGTCGA
>JBOIFZ010000059.1:0-23949 GCA_050741735.1 Burkholderiales bacterium | reverse complement strand
GCGGCGGAGGTGCTCGACTTCATCGCACCGCATATCAGGCCCAACGTCACCACCGACGAGCTCGATGCGCTGTGCCACGATTACATGGTCAACGAGCAGAACACCGTGCCCGCCCCGCTCAATTATGCGCCGCCCGGCTATCAGCCCTATCCCAAGTCGATCTGCACCTCGGTGAACCACGTGGTCTGCCACGGCATACCCGGCCTGAAAAAACTCAAGGCCGGAGACATGATCAACGTCGACGTCACGGTCATCAAGGACGGCTTTCACGGCGACACCAGCCGCATGTTCTTCGTCGGCGAGCCGTCGATCCAGGCGCGCCGTCTGTCCGACATCACCTATGAATGCATGTGGCGCGGCATCAACGCGGTGAAGCCCGGTGCCTTCCTCGGCGACATCGGTCACCTGATCCAGTCCCGCGCAGAAGAGCACGGCTTCTCCGTGGTGCGTGAGTTTTGCGGCCATGGTATCGGCAGGAAGTTCCACGAAGAGCCGCAGGTCCTGCATTACGGCCGTGCGGGTATGGGACTGAAACTGCAACCGGGAATGACCTTTACCGTCGAGCCGATGATCAACGCCGGCAAGCCCGCCATCCGCCAGCTCGCCGACGGCTGGACCGTGGTCACCAAGGATCACTCGCTCTCGGCACAGTGGGAGCACACGGTGCTGGTCACCGGCAGCGGATTCGACGTGCTGACGCTGTCTGCCGGCGCGCCGGCACCACCCTCATTCGTCGCGTAAATGGCTTCGGCGCTTGCTCCAGCCAGCACACGCACTGCCGCACTGTCATCCCAAGTCGGCGCATGGCGCAATGCGCTGGCCGAGGGGCGCAAGACGCTCAAGGCCGCCTTCTCGGAAAATCCCGATCCCGCCAAGGCGCTGGATCGCCAGTGCGTGCTGGTAGACGGGGTACTGAAGACGATCTGGTCCGAAACCGGCCAGGCGGATGAACTGGCACTGATCGCGGTAGGCGGTTATGGCCGCGGCGCGCTCTACCCCTACTCCGATGTCGACGTGCTGGTGCTGCTGCCCGATCAGGTGAGCGACGCGGCGCGTGCGCGCGTGGAAGAGCTGGTCGGCGTGCTCTGGGACATCGGCCTGGAGATCGGCCACAGTGTTCGCACCATCGCCGGGTGCAGCGAAGAGGCGAGCCGCGACGTCACCGTGCAAACCACGCTGCTGGAATCGCGGCTCATCGCCGGCAACCGCAAGCTCTATTCGCGCTTCGTCAAGGCCATTGAGGAGGGACTGGACGTCCCCTATTTCGTCGAAGCCAAGCTGCTCGAGCAGCAGCAACGCCATACCCGTTTCAACGACACCGCCTATAACCTCGAGCCGAACCTCAAGGAGAGTCCCGGCGGCCTGCGCGATCTGCAGAACATCCTGTGGATCGCGCGCGCGGCAAAGCTCGGGCGCAGTTGGGGCGATCTCACCAAACAACGCATTCTCACCCGCGAAGAAGCGCGACAACTGCAACACCACGGGTCCACGCTTGCCGAATTGCGGGTGCGGCTGCATTACCTGGCCTCGCGACGGGAAGACCGACTGCTGTTCGATTTTCAGTCCGCACTGGCCCAGGAATACGGGCTTTCCGATACGCCGGCCAGACGCGCCAGTGAGCAGTTGATGCAGCGCTTCTACAGCACCGCGAAGCAAGTGCAGTTGCTGAACACCATCGTGCTGCAGAACCTGCGGGGCCGAATTTTCCCCTTGTTGGATGCCGAACCCAGGTTGCTCAACGAGCGCTTTCGCGCGCACAACGAACTTCTGGAAGCGGCCCACGCCCTGTTTCAGAAACAGCCCTCGGCCATTCTCGAAGCCTTTCTGCTGCTGCAGGACCACCCGGAACTCAAGGGCTTCGCGGTGCCAACGATGCGGGCGTTGTGGCACGCGCGCAAGAAGATCGACGCGGCATTTCGCCGCGATCCGGTGAATCGCGCTCTGTTCATGGAGATCCTGCGTCGCCCTTCGGGACTCACTCACTCGCTGCGGCGGATGAATCAGTACGGCGTGCTGGGGCCTTACATTCCCGCATTCGGGCGCATCGTCGGGCGCATGCAGCACGACCTCTTCCACGTCTATACCGTGGACGAGCATATCCTGATGGTGGTGCGCAACCTGCGGCGCTTCGGCATCGCCGAGATGGTGCACGAGTATCCGCTCTGCAGCAGGCTGTTCGCGGAATTCGAGCGCCCGGAAGCGCTTTACCTTGCCGGGCTGTTTCACGACATCGCCAAGGGCCGCGGCGGCGACCACTCGAAGCTGGGAATGGCGGATGCGCGCAGGTTCTGCAAGGCGCACGGGCTGTCGCAGCAGGACGCCGACCTGGTGGCCTGGCTGGTGGAACACCATCTCACCATGTCGGCAGTCGCGCAGAAACAGGATCTGTCCGACGCCGACGTTATCGGCGCATTTACCGCGAAAGTCGGCGATGACCGCCATCTGGTAGCGCTTTATCTGCTGACCGTCGCCGACATACGCGGCACCAGCCCGAAGGTCTGGAACGCCTGGAAGGGCAAGCTTCTGGAAGACCTGTTCCGAGCCACGCGGCGATTGCTCAACCCGGCCGCATTGCCCGCCGAAAACACCTTGCTGGCGCGCCAGGACCGGGTGCTGGAGAAATTGCGCGCCTACGCGATTCCCGAGGGTTCCCAGCGCGATCTTTGGAATCAGCTCGAAGATTCCTACTTCCTGCGCCACGACGAGCAGGACATCGTCTGGCACACCCGGCTGCTCAACTATCGCGTGAATTCCCCGACGCCGGTGGTCAAGGCGCGGCTTTCCCCGATCGGCGAGGGACTGCAGGTGATGATCTATTCGCGCGACGAGAAATCGCTGTTCGCACGCATCTGCGGCTTCTTCCAGAGCATCAACTTCAGCATCGTCGAAGCCAAGATCTACACCACCAGGCACGGCTATGCGCTCGACAGCTTCCAGGTCATGGACCCGGCCCGGGCAACATTGCATTACCGCGACCTGATCAGCTACGTCGAGCACGAGCTGGAAAGCCGGTTGCGTGCGCACGGCCCGCTGCCGCCGCCCTCAACCGGCCGGATGTCACGCCAAGTGCGCTACGTGCCGATCACGCCGGAAGTGCATATCCGTCCCGACGAAAAAGGCGCCTATTACTATCTGAACGTGGTGGCGGGCGACCGTCCCGGCCTGCTTTACCGGATTGCGCGCGTGCTGGACTGCTACGGCATCAATGTCCACACCGCGAAAATCAACACCCTGGGAGAGCGTGCCGAAGACAGCTTCCTGGTAACCGGAGAGGCATTGCATGATTCCAAGCGGGTCGTCCGGCTCGAGGCCGAACTGGTGCGCGAATTGCAGCCCGCCTGATCAGGCGTCGACGATCTGGTGGCCGGGAAAAAGTTCTTCGTTGAAGCCGAAGTTGCGCAGGTCGGGGATGCGCATCGGATAGAGGATGCCCATCAGGTGGTCGGCTTCGTGCTGTACCACCCGGGCATGAAAGCCGGTGACGGTCCGATCAATCGGATTGCCGAATCGATCGTAACCCTGGTAGCGCAATTTGGCGTAGCGCGGCACGACTCCGCGCATCCCCGGCACCGACAGGCAACCCTCCCATCCCTCTTCCAATTCGGCTCCGATCGGCGCGAGCACCGGATTGATCAGCACCGTGTGAGGCACTTGTTCGGCGTCCGGGTAACGCGGATTGAAGCCGACGCCGAAGATCACCACCTGCCGGTTGACGCCGATCTGCGGCGCGGCGATGCCCGCGCCATTCTTCGCCCGCATGGTGTCTTCCATATCCTGGATCAGCTCATGCAGCTCCGGGGTATCGAACTCGGACACCGGAGCTGCGCGTTCCAGCAAGCGCGGGTCGCCCATCCTCAATACCGGCCTAATCATCGCCTTCCATCAGTTTTTCCAGCAGTGTCCGCACCTTCACCATGGTGGTCTTAATTACCGCATTTATCTGCTCCAGTTGTATCGCATCGGCGCTGTCGCCGCGCCCCGCCGCATGGTTCACCACCACCGCGACGGTGGCATAGCGCAAGCCGAGCTCGCGCGCGAGAGCTGCTTCCGGCATGCCGGTCATTCCCACCATGTCGGCGCCGTCGCGCTCGAGCCGGTCGATCTCGGCGGCAGATTCCAGGCGGGGACCCTGGGTAGCGGCATAGGTGCCGCCGTCCACGATTGCCTGCTTCGCCTGCCTTGCCGCAACCAGCAACTGGCCGCGCAGCTTGTCGCAGTAAGGATGGGTGAAATCCACATGCGTGACCGGTTGGTCCGGGCCGTCGAAGAAAGTGTGCTTGCGCCCGTAGGTGTAATCGACGATCTGGCCCGGGATTACCAGCGTGCCCGGTTTCAGGTCGTTCCGGATACCGCCGACCGACGCGACCGAGACCAGCCGCGAAACCTGTTCCGAATGCAGCGCCCAGATATTGGCCTGGTAATTCACCGCATGCGGGGGAATGGTGTGCCCGTAGCCGTGACGGGCCAGGAACACGACTTCGCGGCCGCCGAGTCTGCCGAAAGTCAGCGCGCCCGAAGGCTCGCCGTAGGGGGTGCGCACCACCTGGCGCCGCGTGATCTCCAGATTGGCGAGTTGGGTAAGGCCGGTGCCGCCGATGATGCCGAGCATGATTTCGGTTTCAGGACTTCAATGCGTAGATTGCGGGAAGATTGCGCCAGTATTCGTTGATGTCCATGCCGAATCCGAAAACGTAGCGGTCGGGCACGCGCACGCCGACAAAATCGGCCCGGATCGGCTTGGCGCGGCCGATATCCTTGTCCGCGAACACCGCGCTGAAAAATGCAGCTGCGCCGTCGGCCAGCAATCTCTCCCGCACCGCGGCCAGCGTGTCGCCTTCGTCGAGGATGTCATCCACCACCAGCAGCGTGCGGCCGCGAATATCGGTGCGCGGCCCGGCTTTCCATTTCACTTCCGAGCCGCGGGTCCTGCCGTCGTAGCGCGTGACGTGCAGATAGTCGAGCTCCAGCGGGAAATGCAGCAAGGGCAGCAGTCGGCCGGTGAACACCACGGCTCCGCCCATGACCGACAGGACCAGCGGATTGGCATCGGCAAGCATAACGGTAACTTCTGCCGCGACGCGTTCGACCGCACGGCCTACTTCCTGTTCGGAACACACCAGATCAGCCTCGCGCAGCACCTGCCAGGCCCGGTTCTTATCCAGCATTGGACCTTGGCTTGTTCGATTTGGGCCGCAGCGAATCTAGAAAAGCGGAAAAATCGTTGCCGATCTCGGGATGGCGCAGCGCGTAAAGCACGTTCGCCTGCAGGTAACCGAGCTTGGACCCGCAATCGTGGCGCACGCCCTGGAACTCGTAGGCAAGTGCGCGATGTTCGTTGAGGAGCGCGGCAATGCCGTCGGTGAGCTGGATCTCGCCGCTCGCTCCCGGTTTGACCTTCTCGAGGTGATCGAAGATCTCGGGAGTCAGTACATAGCGCCCAACCACCGCCAGATTGGAAGGCGCGTGCTCCGGCCGTGGCTTCTCGACGACGCCGGTGATGCGGTGCACGCCGCGTTCCCCTTGCTCGGTCTTGACGATGCCGTAGCTCGAGGTCTCCCCGCGCGCCACGGTCTGCACCGCCAGCAGCGAGCAGCGCTCTCTCGCGTAGACATCCACCATCTGCTTCATTACCGGTGGATTACCGTCGATCAGATCATCGGCAAGGATCACCGCGAACGGTGCATTGCCGACCACCGGCCGGGCGCACAGGATCGCATGGCCGAGACCGAGCGCCTCGGTCTGGCGCACATAAATGCAACTGACGTGCTTGGGCACGATGTTCTGCACCTGCTCGAGCATCTTCAGCTTGCCGCGCGCCAGCAGTTCGGTCTCCAGCTCGTAGGCCTTGTCGAAATGGTCCTCGATGGCGCGTTTGTTGCGCCCGGTGATGAACACCATCTGGGTGATGCCGGCGGCGACCGCCTCCTCCACGGCGTACTGGATCAGCGGCTTGTCGACCACCGGCAGCATTTCCTTCGAGCTCGCCTTGGTCGCAGGGAGAAAGCGCGTGCCCATTCCGGCGACCGGGAAGACGGCTTTGGTGATCATGTTCAATGCAGGCTCCGCGTTGCTCAGTTGTTCCGGCCGAGCAATTCTAGCAACCCCTGCTCGTCGAGCACAGCAATACCGAGTTCCAGCGCGTTGTCGTGCTTGCTTCCCGGTTCCGCCCCGGCTACGACGTAATCGGTCTTCTTCGATACGCTGCCGGAGACCTTGCCGCCCTTCGCTTCGATGCGCTCTTTGGCCTGGTCGCGCGAGAAATGGGACAAGGTACCGGTCAACACGAAGGTTTTTCCGGCGAGCGGCTGAAGCGGTGGTCTGGTGACGGGTGATTCCGGCCAGGTCACGCCGAGGCTGCGCATCTGCGCGACCACTTCGCGGTTATGACGTTCGCCGAAGAACCGGGCGATGCTGCGCGCCACCACCGGGCCGACATCCGGTACCTGCTGCAGTTCAACCTCGCCTGCCTGTATCAGCGGCTCCAGTTTGCCGAAATGGCGGGCCAGGTCCCGGGCGGTCGCTTCGCCGACGTTGCGGATGCCGAGTGCATAAATGAAGCGCGCCAGCGTCGTGTTCTTGCTCTTCTCGATCGCATCCAGAACGTTGGCGGCGGATTTTTCCGCCATGCGCTCCAGGTTTGCCAGGTTGTCCACATCGATGCGATAGAGATCGGCGGGTGTTTTCACCAGGCCCTGGTCCACCAGTTGATCGACCAGTTTCTCGCCCAGGCCTTCGATATCCATCGCACGGCGCCCGGCAAAATGCAGCAGCGCCTGTTTGCATTGCGCCGGGCAATACAACCCGGCGGTGCAGCGGGCCACCGCCTCGTCCTCCGGCCGCTCGACGTTTGACCCGCACACCGGGCACTTGGAGGGCATGCGGAACGGCCGCAGGCCGGCCGGACGGCGCTCCTTCACCACACCGACCACTTCCGGGATGACGTCGCCAGCCCGGCGCACGATGACGTAGTCGCCAATGCGCACGTCCTTGCGCCTGACCTCGTCTTCGTTGTGAAGCGTGGCATTGGTCACGGTGACGCCTCCGACGAAAACGGGCGCAAGCCTTGCAACCGGCGTCAGCGCGCCGGTACGGCCGACCTGCACGTCGATGCCGAGGACCTGCGTGACCTCTTCCTGCGCCGGATACTTGTGCGCAACCGCGAAGCGTGGCGCGCGCGAAACGAAGCCCAGCCGGGCCTGGAATTCGAGGTCGTCCACCTTGTAAACCACACCGTCGATCTCGAAAGGCAGCGTGTCGCGACGATTCCCGATGCCGCGGTAAAAATCCACAAGACCCTCCACGCCTTTGACCACGCTGCGTTCCCTTGCGACCGGGAAATGCAGCGATTCGAGGTGGTCGAGTTGATGGCTGTGGCGATCCATCGGGATATTTCCGCCGCCCACGCGGCCCAGACCGTAGGCGAAAAAAGCAAGGCGCCGGACCGCGGTAATTCGCGAATCGAGTTGTCGCAGCGATCCGGCCGCCGCGTTGCGCGGGTTGGCAAACTCCTTCTCGCCCTTTTTTTGCTGCTCGCGATTCAAGGTCTGAAAGTCGCGCTTGAGCATCAACACTTCGCCGCGCACTTCGAGAAGATCCGGCAGGTTGCGGCCTTCGAGCCGCAACGGGATGGAACGCAGCGTACGCAGATTGGCGCTGACATTCTCGCCGGTAAAGCCATCACCCCGGGTCGCGCCCAGGGCGAAAACGCCCTTGTCGTAGGTGAGACTGACGGCAAGACCGTCGAACTTGGGCTCCGCGGCGTATTCGATCGGCCCGGCAACGCCGAGGCCTTCGCGCACGCGCCGGTCGAAAGCCTCGACTTCGGACTCGCTGAACGCATTGTTGAGCGACAGCATGGGCGTCGGATGCGTGACTTGCGCGAATGCCTCGGCCGGCATTGCGCCAATGCGCCGGGTAGGGGAATCCGGCGTCGCCAGCCCGGGATCCTGTTCTTCGAGTGCTTGCAGTTCGCGGAACAGCCGGTCGTATTCCGCGTCCGGTAGCGTCGGCGTGTCCTTGACGTAGTAGTTGTAGTTGGCGCGGTCGATTTCGCGCCGCAGCTTTGCGGCGCGTGCGGCGATATCGGCGCGTACTGCCATCAGGAGAACAGGCGCAGCGCCAGCGGTCCGCCGGCGTGGATGCCGCGCTGTTCCATGGCGCCATAGATGGCGCGCAGGTGGGCGCGTATCTTGTCCAGCCCGGCGTCGTCGAGCGGCGCGCGGTTGTCGTCGGCGAGCATGCCGTCAAGCGAGTCGGCGAAACTGCGGCTCATCGTCACCATGCGGTCGAACGCGCGCAGGCCATCGGACACCCGCGGCACGTCGAGCAGGAAGGTGATGTCCGGCGTGGTCAGGCTGCCGATCTTGTCGAGCGAGAACAGCGCGGCGCCCCAGTCGTCCAGGCAATGAAACACTCCGTCCGGCTGCAGCTGCAGCCCGGCCGCCTCGGCCAGCGTGCGGATTTTGGTGCCGTGAAACACCTGCCCGGTGCGCGCCACAACATTAATCCCGACCACCACGTCGACATCCGCGTACAACCGGTCGAGGTTGGTGGCCTGCTCGAGAGCCGGCGCGAACTCGGGCAGCTCGGCTATCGCCGCCATTTCGCGGGCCGCCGCCCTGACGGCGTCGCTGAATCGTTGCAGGTGTTCGCCGTTGACCGGCCCGGAGCGGTCGACAAGTTGCAGGGCCGCGCGCACCGAGGTGTAGCGCGCGCCCTCCAATGCCAACGGCTGCCAGGACTTCGAACGGAAATCGAATCCGCTGAAGTTGATGATCCGGCCCAGGGTGGCCAGCGTCCGGCGCAATTGCGTAAGCTGTTCAGCAGGAATAATTTCGCCGGCGCGAATTTCGACGATGTAATCGATCGCGGGCTGCGGCAGGCCTGGCTGCAATGGCAATCCGCCGGCAAGCCCGTCCGCGCCGGGCGCATTCATCGGCGTGATGCGCGGCTCGATGCGCACTTCCTCGAGCGGACCCGGCGGCGGCGCCGCGGCGGCCGCCCCTGTCGCTCCGCGCTCGAAAAGGATGTCGTCATGCCCGCCGGCAAAGGTCTGCTCGGCACGGCGGCGGAACTGCCTTTCCTGGTACCAGTTGAACGCCAGCACGCCGGCCACCACCAGCACCCCGAGCATCAGCAAACCTATCTGCAAATCGCTCATTGCCTCTCCTCGTGCGACCCCAGCGCTAAGATGCTATCAGGCTGCAGCTTCTTCGCGCATGCGCAGCGCCTCGTCCACGTCCACCGCAACCACCCGCGATACGCCCTGCTCCTGCATGGTGACGCCGATCAGCAGGCTGGCCATTTCCATGGTGATCTTGTTGTGGGTAATGAACATGAACTGCGTGTTCGCGGACATTCTCTTAACCAGATCGCAGAAGCGCTCGGTATTACTGTCGTCCAGCGGCGCGTCAACCTCGTCCAGCAGGCAGAAGGGCGCGGGATTGAGCTGGAACATCGAGAATACCAGCGACAGCGCGGTCAGCGCCTTCTCGCCACCGGAAAGCAGATGGATCGATGTATTGCGCTTGCCGGGCGGGCGCGCGATCACCTGCACGCCGGCATCGAGTATTTCCCCGCCGGTCATGACCAGTTTGGCCTCGCCGCCCCCGAACAGCACCGGGAACATTTCGCCGAAGTGTTTGTTGACGGCATCGAAAGTCTCCTGCAGGCGCTCGCGGGTCTCGCGGTCGATCTTGCGGATGGCGCTTTCCAGGGTGGCCACGGCTTCGGTCAGGTCCTGCGACTGGGCGTCCAGGTAGGTTTTGCGTTCGCGCGCCGTCGCCAGTTCCTCCAGTGCAGCCAGGTTCACCGCGCCCAGCCCGGATAGGTCCTCGCTGATGCGGTTGATCTCGTTTTGCAGCCTGCCTGCGCGCGCACCTTCCTCCAGCAGCGGCAGCAGTTCCCGTTCGTCGGCGCCGGCTTCCGCCAGTTGGGCGGCAAAGCCGTCTTCGGCGATCCTGGCTTCTTGTTCCTTGAGGCGCAGTTCGTTGATGCGCTCGCGCAACGGCGCCAGTTTTTGTTCCGATGCCAGACGCTCCTGCTCGGTGGTGCGCAGCCTGTCCTCGGCGGCCTGCAGTTCGTCGCGGCCCTGCTTCAGGCGTTGCTCGCGCTCGACCCTGGCGTCGAGTTGCTCCTGCAGTTGCGCCTGCAGCGTGCCCACGTCGCTCTGGGAGATCTCTGCGGACAGTGCCTCGGATTCGCTGGCGAGGCGTTCCAGATTCTGAGAAATAGCATCAAATGAATTCTCTATATCCATGATCTTATTTGATATAGTTGTCTCCTGGAACTGCGCTTCCTGGTGCTGCCGCTCGACTTGCTGGGCGTTTACCCGGCTGTCCTGCAAGGCCGATTCAGCGTTTGCGTGCGCCAGTCCGGCGGATTCGAGCCCAGTCCGAAGCGCATCCATTCCGGCGGCCAACGCATCGATCTGACCCCCCGCATCCTCGCGCTGCGCAGACTCGCGCGCCATTTCGGCGTCGATCTCTGCAAGCTCACGCACGATCTGCTCGCCACGCGCCTTGAGGCGCTCGGCAAGCTGCGACAGGCGCACGTGGTCGAGTTTCAACTGGTGATGATGTTCCTGCAATTCCACCATCGCCCGCCGCAGTCGCTCGGCCTCCGTGCGGCGCTCGTCGAATTCGGTCTTGCGGGATATCGCGGTGGCGCGCTGCCGTCCCAGTTCCTCGTCGGCGCGGCCGCGGTCCATGAACAACGCCTCGATTTCGCGCTGGCGCGACAGGATGCCGTGCATTTCCGAATCGGCTGCATGGAAACTCACACTGGTGGCGGTGAATACGTGCCCCTGTGCACTGACCAGCATCGCGCCGGCGGGCAGGTCGCGGGCCAGTTCCAAGCCCCTGGCGGGGTCCGCCAGCACGTAGACGCGCACCAGCCAGTCGCCAAGCACCGCCGCCAGCCGCGCATCGGTGCAGGTCACATAATCCGTGAGCCGCGTGAACCCCGCCGCGGCCGGCTCGACGGCGGCGGCAGCCCCGGCGATGCGGTGGAAGGAAACCTTCCCTGGCGGCGTCTCTGCCAGCCACGCATGCACCTGCACGAGGTCGGTGAGGCCGATGCTGTTCAAGCGCTCGCGCAATACCGCTTCGAGCGCGTCCTCCCAGCCTTCCCGGATCCTGATTCCTTGCCACAAGTGCGGGTTGCGGCGCAATTCATGGCGTTCCAGCCAGGGTTCGATTTCGCCCGCGCGGCTAACCTGCTCCTGCAGCGACTGCAGCGCAGTAAGCCGTGCATCGAGCTGGTTGAGACGCTGTTGGGTCTGCTCGGCATCCTGTTCCGCACCGTGCGTCACCGCTTCCAGCGTGGGCAGATCGGCGTCGCACTTTTCCAGCGCATCGCGCAGTTCATAGAGCCGTCGAGCCAGTTCCCCGATCTCCGTTTCCAGTCTTACCAGTTCGCTCAGGTTCGGCACTTCCAGGCCATCGCGCTCGTCTTCCAGTCGCGCACGCCGCGTTTCGAGTTGCTGCAGCAGCTTCTCGCCGTGGCCGGCGCGGGCTTGTTCCAGTTGCAACTGCTGTTCGGCCTGGGTAAGGCGGCGCTGCGCGTCGGCGAGCTGCGCCTGCGCGCCCCGATACGCCTCTTCGGCGGCCGGCAAGTCTGCCCGCGCGGCCTCCAGTTCATCCGCAAGCGCGGCCAGTTGCTCGCGTGCTTTCGCCAGCAACTCCTCGCTGGTACTGCGCGCGGCCTCCTGCGACGCCTGGCGGCTGCGCTGCTCGACTTCCTGCGTGCGCACCGATTCGAGCTGGTGCTGGGCGCGATTGCGGCTGTCGCGGAGGTGCTGGACCTGCTGCTCGATGCGGGCGACTTCGGAGTTAACTTCATAGAGCGCGCCCTGGGCGGCGTGTACCGCATCCGACGCGCTGTAGTGGCTGGCGCGCAATTCCTCGACGCGCTTTTCAGCGTCGCGCAGGCTGGCGGTCTCGGCTTCAAGCTCCACGCCCGTTGCCTCGATATCGCGGCCGATGCGGGCGCGCTGCGCGGCGGCGTCGCGTTTGCGCAGCAGCCATAGCGTGTGCTGCGTACGCTTCAGTTCCGCCTCCAGCTCCCGGTATCTGCCCGCCCTCTCAGCCTGGGATTCAAGATGCTCGAGCTGTGCGCCCAGCTCCCTGAGGATATCGTCCACCCGCAGCAGGTTCTTGCGCGTGTCTTCGAGCCTGAGTTCGGTTTCGCGCCGGCGCTCGCGGTACTTCGATACCCCGGCCGCTTCCTCGAGGAAGCTGCGCAGGTCTTCCGGCCTGGCCTCGATGATGCGCGAAATCATCCCCTGCTCGATGATCGCGTAGCCGCGGCCCCCCAGGCCGGTGCCCAGGAAGATGTCGGCGACGTCGCGCCGGCGCACGTGCATGTTGTTGATGAAATAAGAGGACTCGCCGTCGCGCTCGAGCACGCGCTTGACCGAGATCTCGCCGTACTGCGACCACGGCCCGGCCGCCTTGCCCAGGCTGTTGTCGAAAATCAGCTCGACGCTGGCGCGGCCGACCGGCTTGCGTTCGCCGGAGCCGTTGAAGATGACATCCTGCATGTTCTCGCCGCGAAGCTGCTTGGCCGAGGATTCCCCGAGCACCCAGCGCACCGCGTCGATCACGTTGGATTTGCCGCAGCCGTTGGGACCGACGACGCCGACCAGTTGGCCGGGGACCGGTATGTGGGTAGGGTCGACGAAGGACTTGAAACCGGCCAGCTTGATGTGAGTGAGTCGCACTATCGCAATTTTATAAAGGCTTATAATTTGAACGGATGCCCATAAAACAAGCGCCTGGGGCCCCTAACAAGGACCAGGCGCGTGTTTTTTCAGGGCGTATTTTAACAACTGAATCGCCCCCAAGAGAATGCCAAGCAAGCCGGCGCTTACCCTGGCGACCTTCCCCAATCCGAATCCGTCGCGGGATTACCTGATTCATATGGAGATTCCGGAATTCACCTGCCTCTGTCCGATGACCGGACAGCCGGACTTCGCCACGCTTTACCTCGATTACGTTCCCGACCGCAAATGCGCGGAACTCAAGAGTCTGAAAACCTATATCTGGGCTTACCGCGACCAGGGCGCTTACCATGAAGCCGTCACCAACCGCATTCTCGATGATCTTGCCACGGCGACGAAGCCTCGCTTCATGCGGCTGACTGCGCGTTTCTACGTGCGCGGGGGCATTTTCACCACCGTCACCGCCGAACACCGCAAGAAGGGCTGGATGCCGCCGCCGCGCATCGTTCTCGACAGGATCGCACCGCAATCAAGCGTACGCTGATCTTTCCGCGCCGATGAATCCGAACCTGACCAGGCTACAACCCTACCCTTTCGAGAAGCTGGCCGCGCTGCTCTCGGGAGTGAAAGCCAACGCCTCGTTGCGTCCGATCAATCTATCGATCGGCGAGCCGAAGCATGCTACACCGCAGTTCATTCGCGAGGCCCTGAGTGCCAACTTGAATGGATTGTCGAGCTACCCCGCAACCGCTGGCAGCGAAACGCTGCGCGCCGCGATTGCGGCATGGATCGAGCGGCGTTACCGGCTGCCGCGTATCGATCCGGCAAAGCAGATTGTGCCGGTCAACGGCAGCCGGGAAGCGCTGTTTGCATTCGCGCAGGCGGTGGTGGACGCCTCGCGCGAACGGCCGGTCGTGGTGGCCCCCAATCCCTTTTATCAGATCTACGAAGGCGCCACGCTGCTGGCCGGGGCGGAACCGCAATTTCTCAATATCCTCCCGCACAACCGCTTTGCTCTCGATTTCGGCCAGTTGCCCGAATCGGTGTGGAGCCGCGCCCAGCTCGTCTACGTCTGCTCGCCGGGCAATCCCACCGGCAGCGTCATGACCCTTGAAGAATGGCGAACCCTGTTCGATCTTTCGGATCGCCACGGCTTCGTGATCGCCTCCGACGAGTGCTACTCGGAAATTTATTTCGACGAAGGCCAAGCGCCGCTCGGCGGCCTGGAAGCCGCGCATCGTCTCGGCCGGAGCCACTTTCCGCGTCTGGTCGCATTCGGCAGCCTGTCGAAACGCTCCAACGTGCCGGGGATGCGCTCCGGTTACGTCGCCGGCGATGCGGACATCCTGGCGAAGTTCCTGCTTTACCGGACTTACCACGGCTGCGCGATGAACCCGGCGGTGCAGTCTGCCAGCACGGCGGCGTGGCAGGACGAAGAACACGTGCGCGACAACCGGCACCTGTATCGTGAGAAATTCCGGAAAGCGCTGGCCGTGCTTGCCGAAGTCACCGACGCCGCCATGCCGCAGGCGGCGTTCTACCTCTGGCTGCGCACCCCGATCGCCGACACAGAATTCGCTAAACGCTTGTTTGAGCAATATAATGTAACCGTCGTACCCGGCAGTTTTCTGGCCCGCGAGGCTCGCGGCGTCAACCCGGGTGCGAACTTCGTGCGCATTGCGCTGGTGGCCCCGATCGAAGAATGCGTCGAGGCGGCGCAAAGACTGGCCGAATTTTTCTCTCAACTTTCACAAGGGAAAAACAGGAATGACGGATTTGCAGTCGGTCATCGAGAAGGCCTTCGATAACCGCGCCAACATCTCGCCGAACAGCGCCGAACCGGCGCTCAAGGAGGCCGTTGCAGATGTCATCGATCGCCTCGACGCCGGGAAGCTGCGCGTCGCGGAGAAAATCGGCGGCGAGTGGTTCACCCACCAGTGGGTCAAGAAAGCCGTCCTGCTGTCGTTCCGGCTGCAGGACAACGTGGTGGTCCGCGACGGCTACACCAATTACTTCGACAAGGTACCGCCCAAGTTCGCCGACTACGGCGCTGCCGATTTTCGCGCCGGCGGGTTTCGCGTGGTGCCTCCGGCTGCGGCGCGGCGCGGCTCGTTCATCGCCAGGAACGTGGTGCTGATGCCCTCGTTCGTGAATATCGGCGCCTACGTGGATGAAGGCACCATGGTGGACACCTGGGCCACGGTGGGCTCATGCGCGCAGATCGGCAAGAACGTCCACCTCTCCGGAGGCGTCGGGATCGGTGGCGTGCTGGAACCGGTACAGGCCAATCCGACCATCATTGAGGACAACTGTTTCATTGGCGCCCGCTCCGAGATCGTCGAGGGCGTCGCGGTCGGCGAAGGCTCGGTGATCTCGATGGGCGTCTACATCGGCGGCAGCACAAAGATCTACAATCGCCAGACCGGCGAAACCCTTTACGGCAGAATTCCACCCGGGTCTGTGGTCGTGTCGGGCAACCTGCCCTCGCCCGACGGCAAATACAGTCTTTACTGCGCGGTCATCGTCAAGCAGGTGGACGCCAAGACCCGTGCAAAGACCAGCATCAACGAGCTCCTCCGCGGCGACTAGCAGGAGCCTTCCGGGTTACGCGGCGCGGATCGACGCAACCACTACCAGGAGTCATCGAGGCCACCATGTTTCTGAGCCCACTATTCAAGCTGATGGCGGAAAAGCAGGCGTCGGACCTTTTCATCTCGGCCGGCGCCCCGGTGTCGATCAAGATTCTCGGCGGCGTCATGCCGGTGAACGCACAGGTGATCGATCCGGAGACTGCCCGCAAGATCGCCTACGAGGTGATGAGTGACCGGCACATACGCGAGTTCGAGGAGACCATGGAGATGAACTTCTCCTACGTGGTCCAGGACGTCGGCCGCTTCCGCGTCAACGTCTTCCGCCAGCGCGGCAACGTGGCGATGGTGATCCGCTATCTCAAGAGCGGCACGCCGGGGATCGATAAGCTCAAGCTGCCGCCGATCCTCAAGGACCTCGTGTTGGAGAAACGCGGTTTCGTCGTGGTGGTCGGGTCCACCGGTTCGGGCAAGTCCACCACGCTCGCCGCCATGATCGAGCACCGCAACGCGCTCAAGCCGGGACACATCCTCACCATCGAAGACCCGATGGAGTTCGTGTTCCGCAACGACAAGTGCGTGGTCAACCAGCGCGAAGTCGGCACCGACACCCGCTCCTACGAAAACGCGCTGGTGAACGCGATGCGCGAAGCGCCGGACATGATGATGATCGGCGAGATCCGCGACCGCCAGACGCTGCAGCACGCGCTGCTCTACGCCCAGACCGGCCACCTGTGCCTGACCGCGCTGCACGCCAACAACAGCTACCACGCGCTCAACCGCATCATCAATTTCTTCCCGTACGACGCGCGCACCTCGCTGCTGTCCGACCTTTCCATCAGCCTGCGGGCCGTCATTTCCCAGCGCCTGGTCAAGGCCAACGACGGTTCGCAGGTCGCCGCGGTGGAGGTGATGCTCAACACCAAGCACGTCGCCGAACTGATCAAGAAAGGCGAAATCGACCAGATCAAGGAGGCCATGGAGCAAAGCCTTACGCCCGGTTCGAAGACCTTCGAGCACGCCTTGTTCGAACTGTTCATGGCGGGGACGATTTCCAAGGACGAGGCGCTCAAGAACTCGGATTCCGCCACCAACCTGTCCTGGATGATCAACAACTATGAACAGAAGGCGGCCGGCAAGATCGGCGAGAGCCCGACCGGGCGAGTGATGGTGAAGCCGGGCGGGGGCTACTCGTTCAGCGAAATCAAGTTGAACGTGGACACCGACAAGAAGTGAACCGCCGACCCGTTCTCCGGCGCCTGTGATGCCGGACTCGGCAGCAATGTCCTCCACCACTTTCGAGCTTGCGCGCGAGTTGATCTCGCGCGCTTCGGTTACGCCAAACGATGCCGGCTGCCAGGAAATCCTGCGGCAGCGGCTGGCGCGGCTCGGCTTCAAGGCCGAGCCAATGCGCCACGGCGAAGTGGACAATCTGTGGACGCGGCGCGGCAGCCGCGCGCCGCTCATCTGCTTCGCGGGACATACCGACGTGGTCCCGACCGGACCGCTGGAAAAGTGGCAATCCGATCCGTTCACGCCGACGGTGCGCGACGGCGTGCTCTACGGCCGCGGCGCGGCCGACATGAAGTCTTCGCTGGCGGCGTTTGTCACCGCGATCGAGGGGTTTCTCTCCGAACATCCGGACCATCCCGGTTCGATTGCGCTGCTGATTACCTCGGACGAGGAAGGCGTAGCGGTCAATGGCACGGTCAAGGTGGTCGAGGCGCTGCGCGCACGCGGCGAAAAAATCGACTACTGCATCGTCGGCGAGCCTTCTTCGGCCAGAACATTCGGCGACACCATCAAGAACGGCCGCCGCGGATCCCTGTCAGGAGAGTTGCTGGTGCGCGGCATCCAGGGCCACATCGCCTACCCCCTTCAGTCACGCAATCCGATCCACCAGTTCGCGCCGGCGCTGACGGAACTCGCCGCCACCGAATGGGACCTGGGCAACGAACACTTTCCGCCGACCACATGGCAGGTGTCGAACATCGGCGCCGGCGCCGGCGCTACCAACGTGATCCCGGGAGAACTGAAGGTGTCGTTCAACTTCCGCTTCTCCACCGCCAGTACCGTCGAGTCGCTGAAGAGCCGGGTGCGCGCCATCCTCGACCGGCACGGTCTGGACTACGTGCTGGACTGGTCCCTTTCGGGCAAGCCCTTCCTGACTGCCCGCGGCAGGCTGGTGGAAACGCTGACCCTCGCGGTTGAGCGCGTCACCGGCCAGCGGCCGCAATTGTCCACGGCCGGCGGCACGTCGGACGGACGCTTCATCGCCGAAATCTGCCCGGAGATCGTGGAACTGGGCCCGGTGAACGCGTCGATCCACAAATTGAACGAGCACATCGCCATTGCCGATTTGGACGCGCTGTCGAATATATACCAGCAGGCGCTGACCGATCTGCTGAATGCCCGCTGAGGTGCCCGAGCAGAAACAGCAAAGGACTGTCCGCGACTGGCTGCGCTTCGCGGTAAGCCGCTTCAACGAAGCCGGGCTGTCATTCGGCCACGGCACCACCAATGCCTACGACGAGGCGGCGTACCTGATCCTGCACACGCTTAAACTTCCGCTCGATCACCTCGATCCGTTTCTAGACACCGCGCTGACCGCAGAAGAAATCGAGGCGGTGAGCCGGGTGCTGCGTCTACGGGTCGAACAGCGCGTGCCGGCGGCCTACCTCACCAACGAAGCCTGGCTGGGCGATTTGCGTTTTTACGTTGACGAGCGCGTGATCGTGCCGCGCTCGTATATCGCGGAGTTGTTGCGGGACGACTTGAGTCCCTGGGTCAAGGACCCGGATTCGGTCGGCGCCGCGCTGGACCTGTGTACCGGGTCAGGCTGCCTGGCAATCCTGCTGGCACAGGCTTTCCCGAACGCCCGGGTGGACGCAACCGAACTCTCCCCCGATGCGCTCGAGGTCGCGGGAAAAAATGTCACGGATTACGGCCTCGACGACCGCATCCGACTCGTCAGGGGCGATCTGTTCGCGGGTCTCACCGGGCCATACAAGCTCATCGTTTCCAATCCGCCGTACGTGAATGCGGACTCGATGGCGGCACTGCCGCCGGAATATCGTGCCGAACCGCAAATGGCGCTGGCAGGAGGGCAGGATGGACTGGATATCGTGCGCCGCATCGTGTTCGGAGCCGGCGCGCAACTGGACCGGGACGGCCTGCTGGTGGTGGAAATCGGCCACAATCGGGAGGCCCTGGAACGGGCGTTTCCCCGGCTGCCGTTCACCTGGCTGGAGACCTCCGGGGGTGACGGTTTTGTGTTCCTTCTGACGAGCGCGCAACTGGCGCGCTGAAATCGTTCTGTTGTGCGGCGGGGGTGCTTCCCGCCCACTCGAGCAACTGGCTGATCTCGGATTCCTTGAGTTCGATCCAGGCGCCGCGCTTCAGGCGCGGCGGCAGGCTTACGATGCCGAAGCGCACGCGCATCAGGCGGCTGACCTGCAGGCCCAGGGCTTCGAACATCCGTCGTACCACTCTGTTGCGCCCCTCCTTGAGAACCACGCGATACCAGCGGTTCCTGCCGTCGCCGCCCTGCAATTCGAGCGTATCGAACTTCGCATCGCCGTCGGAAAGCCGCACGCCCTTCTTGAATTCTGCAATCTGGGAAGGCGTCAGTGCGCCGAACACCCTGACCGCGTATTCGCGCTCGACCTCGAAACGCGGATGCATCAGGCGGTTCGCCAATTCACCTGAAGTCGTGAAGATCAGCAAACCTCCGGTGTTGAAGTCGAGCCGGCCTACCGCCAGCCACTTGGCGCTGCGGATGACCGGCAGTTTTTCGAACACGCTGGGCCGGCCTTCCGGATCATCGCGCGTGACGATTTCGCCTTCCGGCTTGTGGTAGAGGATGACGCGCGGCAGGCGCGTGGTGACTTTGAACTTGATCTGGCGGCGCCCTACCTGGATCAGATCGTCGGTGGTCACCCGCGCGCCCAAGGTAGCCGGGGTGCCGTTCACTTTCACTTTTCCGGCCTTGATGATCTCTTCCATCGCCCGCCGCGAACCCAGGCCGGCCTGCGCCAGCACCTTCTGCAGTTTCTGCGAGCGCGCTACTACCGGGGCCGCCGGAGTGGCCGGCTCAGGCATGCGCTTCAACCTCGTTGCGGAATTTCTGCGCGAGCCCCGCGCCAGCGCCGGCGTGCTCTTGGGCGAGTGCCTGGACGAGGGCCGGCGTTTGGCCGGCTCAGTGGTGGGAACGGCCATCAGGCAGGCTTCCGTTCGATCACCGCCTGGGCCAGCGTGCCGCTATCCACGTGTTCGAGTTCGCCGCCTACCGGAACGCCGCTGGCGATGCGCGTGACTTTCATTCCCCGGGCAGCCAGCAACTCCCCGGCGTAATGCGCCGTGGCTTCTCCTTCGACCGTGAAATTGGTGGCAAGTATGGTTTCCTGCACCGTGCCGTCGAGAGCGCGTTTCACCAGGCGGTCGAGATGAATGTCCTTCGGGCCGATTCCGTCCAGCGGCGAGAGCCTGCCCATCAGGACAAAATACAGACCATTGTAAGCTTGCGCCTGTTCCATCATCAGCAGGTCTGCGGGCGTTTCCACCACGCACAGGAGCGTCTGGTCGCGCCGCGGCGAACTGCACAGCTCACAGACGGCCTGCTCGGTGAAGTTGTTGCACTTTTCGCAATGACGCACCCTGGCGAGCGCCTGCTCGAGCGCCTTGCCGAGCCGCTGCGCGCCCGGATGGTCGCGCTGCAGAAGATGGAAGGCCATGCGCTGCGCCGACTTCGGGCCGACGCCGGGCAGACAGCGCAACGCTTCGATCAGCTCTTCGAGACTCGACGGCGTTTTCATTTTGCGGGATTACTAACCACAGAGACGCAGAGGCACAGAGAAATTTAACATCTGATTACGATGACACCTGGCAAACTCAAAAACTCCTTAGCTTTGATACCCCATCTCATGATCGCGTTGGCGGTGTCTTTCCCGTGAAATTCTTGGTTCTTGGGTCTTTCTCTGTGTCTCTGTGTCTCTGTGGTGAAAGCGGCGTTCAGAACGGCAGTTTCATGCCGGGAGGAAGCTCGAGCCCGGACGTCAGCCCGCCCATCTTTTCCTGGGTCGCGGCCTCCACACGGCGCACCGCGTCGTTGACCGCGGCGGCGATCAGGTCCTCGAGCATTTCCTTGTCGTCGCTCATCAGGCTCGGGTCGATGGACACGCGCCTGACGTCGTGGCGGCCGGTCATCACCACCTTGACCATGCCCGCGCCCGCCTGGCCTTCGACCTCCATGCCGGCGATTTCTTCCTGCGCCTTCTTCAGGTTTTCCTGCATCTGCTGGGCCTGCTTCATGAGCCCGGAAAGTTGGCCTTTCATCATGATGTCGTTCCTTACTGAATCGGTTTGATTGAAGAATCCTTCACCCGCGCATCGAAATTCTCTACCAGGTCGCGGACAAACGGATCGGTGTCGATGGACTCGATCGCCTTGGCGAGTTTTGCCTGCCGTTCCTGGTTCTCGATTTCGGCGGGTGTATTGCCTGTGCCGCCGGTCGAGATGCGCAGCCGCAGCTTACGGCCGAAATAATCCGCGAGCGCTGCTTGTAACTTGTCGGTGTACACCTTTTCCAGCAGATGTTTGTGCGCCTCCGGCACCGCAAGTTCCAGCCGGTCGCCGTCGAGCGAACGGAACTCGCAGTTATCGGCCAGCATGCGTGCCATGCCGCCGACTTTGATGCGCCCGACCAGCGTGCGCCAGTCGGCGAGTTCCTGCTCCGCGCTGACGGCACCTTTGGCGGTCGCTTCCAGTGCGGCCGCAGGCCCGGCAGCCGCTGCCGGCTTTGACGCAGGGCGGCCGGCGCCCGGCGTGGCAGCCGACGCGGACTTCCCGGGCTCGACCGGCAGGAACGCCAGCATGCGCAGCAGCGTCATGGTGAAGCCGGCAAATTCGTCCGGAGCGAGCCCGAGATCGCGCCGCCCGTGGATCGCGATCTGGTACAGGAGTTGTACGTCCTCCTCGCTGAAGGCGCCGGCCAGTCCGAGCAGCGCATCACGCTCCGGTTCGTCGTCCGCCAGCGCTTCAGGCAACGTCTGCGCTAACGCAACCCGGTGCAGCAGGGTCGCCAGTTCCTGCAGCGCCGCGTCGAACGACAGGCTCCTCGCCGCCATGCGCTCGGCCTCGGCGAGCAATGCCGGACCCTGGCCGCTCGCGAGCGCCTTGAGGAGGCTGAAAAGGTAGCTCCGGTCCACCGCACCCAGCATTTCCCTGACCGAGATCTCTTCGACCTTGCCGGCGCCATGCGCGATCGCCTGGTCCAGTAGCGACAATGCATCGCGCATGCTGCCTTCGGCGGCGCGCGCCAGCAGATTGAGCGCTTGCGTCTCGAAAGGCACGCCTTCCTTGGCGAGCACGCTTTCGAGCTGGCCGCGGATCTGGCCCGGGGGGATTTGCTTGAGATTGAACTGCAGGCAGCGCGACAGCACCGTGACCGGGACTTTCTGCGGATCGGTGGTTGCGAGTATGAACTTGATGTGGGCCGGCGGTTCTTCGAGGGTCTTGAGCATCGCGTTGAACGCGTTACGCGACAGCATGTGAACTTCGTCGATGATGTATACCTTGAAGCGGCCGGAAGTCGGCGCGTAGAGCGCGTTCTCCAGCAGTTCGCGCATGTTGTCCACCTGGGTATTGGAGGCGGCGTCGAGCTCGATCAGGTCCACGTAGCGTCCGGCGTCGATCTCGGTACAGGCGCCGCACTTGCCGCATGGATTCGCGGAAACACCGGTTTCGCAATTCAGCGCCTTGGCGATGATCCGCGCCAGCGTGGTTTTGCCCACGCCGCGGGTGCCGGTCAGCAGGTACGCGTGATGCAGGCGATTCTGCGTGAGCGCATTGCTGATGGCGCGAACCACGTGGTCCTGGCCGATCAGTTCACCGAAATTCCTGGGGCGCCATTTGCGCGCGAGTGCGAGCGTCACTTTGTCTTTGGACCGCGAAATTGTCTGTGAATGGTCGCTGCGGCGAAGCTTATCGAGAGATCAGTTCGTTCACGCCTCACGCCTGTCGCCTTACGCCTCACGTTGTATAGGGGTGGCGAGCCTTGCCCCGTCACTCGCATAGAATAGCTGTGGCTGCTTCCTTCCGGACCTGACCAGGTTCACTACCATGCGATGCGGGGAGGCCCGCCATTGAACTGCGAGGTGCGAGGCACGAGGGCCGAGGGCCGAGGTAAAACCGAGCCGCGAAGCGGCGAACGCTCTCACCTCACTCCTCACCCCTCACTCCTCACGCCGTTGTAATTGGTATCTTGCCGATCCTTGCCTGCCACTCGCGCGGACCGGTCTGGTGCACCGAGGTGCCGTTGACATCCACGGCGACGGTGACCGGCATGTCCTTCACCTCGAACTCGTAGATCGCTTCCATGCCGAGATCCGCAAACGCGACCACGCGCGAGGACTTGATGGCTTTGGAGACCAGGTAGGCCGCTCCACCCACCGCCATCAGGTACACCGCCTTGTGCTTGCGGATGGCTTCGATCGCCGCGGGGCCGCGCTCGCCTTTTCCGATCATGCCGAGCAGCCCGGTTTTCGCCAGCATCATAGCGGTGAACTTGTCCATGCGGGTGGCGGTCGTCGGACCGGCCGGGCCGACCACTTCATCGCGCACCGGGTCCACCGGACCGACGTAGTAGATGAAGCGGTTGCGGAAGTCCACGCCTGCGGGCAGCGTTTCGCCCCTGGAGAACAGTTCCTGGATGCGCTTGTGCGCGGCATCGCGTCCGGTAAGGATCCTGCCGTTGAGCAGCAGGGCCTCGCCTGGCTTCCAGGCCGCGATCTCCTCGCGCGTAACTTTGGCAAGGTCGACCTTGCGCGAGGCCGGCGCCGGTGCCCATTCCACGTCCGGCCACTCATCGAGGCTGGGCGGATCCAGCCGTGCCGGGCCGCCGCCATCGAGCGTGAAGTGCGCGTGCCGGGTCGCGGCGCAATTCGGGATCATCGCCACCGGCAGCGACGCCGCGTGCGTCGGGTAATCGAGTATTTTGACGTCGAGCACGGTGGTCAGCCCGCCGAGACCCTGCGCGCCGATGCCTAGCGCGTTGACCTTGTCGTAAATTTCAATGCGCAGTTCCTCGATGCGGCTTTTCGGCCCGCGTCGTTTCAATTCGTGCATGTCGATCGACTGCATCAGCGCTTCCTTGGCCAGCACCATCGCTTTTTCCGCGCTGCCACCGATACCCAGCCCGAGCATGCCCGGCGGGCACCATCCGGCACCCATGGCCGGCACGGTCTTCAATACCCAGTCGACGATGGAGTCGGACGGGTTGAGCATGACGAATGTCGACTTGTTCTCCGAACCGCCGCCCTTGGCTGCGATCCGGACATCCACGGAATCGCCCGGAACGAGTTCCATGTGGATCACTGCCGGCGTGTTGTCGCGCGTGTTCCTCCGGCCGCCCGCCGGATCGGTGAGGATGGAAGCACGCAGTTTGTTGTCCGGGTGCAGGTAGGCGCGGCGCACGCCTTCGTTGACCATGTCGGCAACACCCATGCTGGCACCGTCCCAGCGCACGTTCATGCCGACTCTCAGGAACGCAACCACGATGCCGGTGTCCTGGCAGATCGGCCGCTTTCCTTCGGCACACATGCGCGAGTTGGTCAGGATTTGCGCGATCGCGTCGCGGGCCGC
>JBOIFZ010000058.1:0-4889 GCA_050741735.1 Burkholderiales bacterium | reverse complement strand
GCGCATAGTGCGCGAGCACTCCCCAGAGCCGCAGCGCGTGCTCCTCGGGAACCGACAGCTTGATCTCGATTTCCCGGGACATGCCTGCGAATGCGTCCGTTGCCGCGAGCACGCCGCCGCCCGAGCGCCTCAGCTCGCACTGGAGGCGAGTTTCTCCAGCAGGGCGGCCTGCGCCGCCACGCCCTTGCCGCGTTCCGGTTTCCTGCGTTTGAAGCGGCCGTCGCCGTCCATTTCCCAGGCCTGGACATTGTCGGCGAGATAGGTCTTCAGCGATTCGTCGATCACGCGTTTCTTCAGCTTGTCGTCGAGCACCGGAAAGCACACCTCGATGCGGCGGAAGAAGTTGCGGTCCATCCAGTCCGCGCTGGAAAGGAACACTTCGTTCGAGCTACTGAAGCAGAAAACGCGATCGTGCTCGAGAAAGCGGCCGATGATCGAGCGCACCCGGATGTTGTCGGAAAGCCCGGGAACGCCCGGGCGCAACGCGCAGACGCCTCGCACGATCAGGTCCACCTGCACGCCGGCCATCGAAGCTTCGTAAAGCGCGGCGATGATCTCGGGCTCCAGCAGCGCGTTCATCTTGGCGATGATGCCGGCGGGCTTCCCTGCGCGCGCCTGCTCGGCTTCGCGCCGGATCGTGCTCAGCACCTGCGAATGCAGCGTGAAGGGCGACTGCCAGAGGTGCCTGAGCTTCCCCGCTTTGCCCAGGCCGGTGAGCTGCATGAACACGTCGTTGACGTCTGCACAGATTTCCTCATGGCAGGTGAACAAGCCGAAATCGGTGTACTGCATCGCGGTGCGCGCGTGGTAGTTGCCCGTGCCCAGGTGCACGTACCGGCGCAGCCTTTCGTCCTCGCGGCGCACCACCATTGCCATTTTCGCGTGGGTCTTGAGTCCGACCACGCCGTACACCACGTGTGCGCCGACCTCCTCCAGGCGCGCGGCCCAGTTGATGTTGGCCTCCTCGTCGAAGCGCGCCATCAGCTCCACCACCACGGTGACCTCCTTGCCGCTGCGCGCCGCGTCGATCAGCGTCTGCATGAGCTCGGAGTTGGCGCCGGTGCGATACACCGTCTGCTTGATTGCCACCACATGCGGATCGGCGGCGGCCTGCTGGATGAAGTTGATGACCGGCTTGAACGACTGGAAGGGATGATGCAGAAGAATATCGCCGTTTCTGATCGCGGCGAAGATGTCCGGACGTCTGGTGAGCGCGCCTGGGATGCCGGGAACGAAAGGCGGGAAGTTCAGGTCCGGCCGGTCCACCCAGTCGGGCACCTGCATCAGCCGTACCAGGTTCACCGGGCCGTTGACCTGGTACAGATCGTCGCGACCGAGGTTGAACTGGGCCAGCAGAAAGTCCGAAATTTCCGGCGAGCACAGGTCAGCGACTTCGAGCCGCACCGCGTCGCCGAAGTGGCGCTGCGGCAATTCGCCCTGCAGCGCCAGTCGCAGGTTCTTCACTTCTTCCTCGTCCACGAACAGATCGCTGTTGCGGGTGACGCGGAACTGGTAGCAGCCCTGCACCTCCATGCCGGTGAACAGCTCGCCGACGTGCGCGTGGATGACCGAGGACAGGAATACGAACCCGAAATCGCAGCCGGCGATCTCGTGCGGAAGCCGGATCACCCGCGGCAGCACGCGCGGCGCCTGCACCAGGGCGAATCCGGAATTGCGGCCGAACGCATCCTTGCCGGACAGCTGCACGGCGAAATTGAGGCTCTTGTTGAGGATGCGCGGAAACGGATGCGCCGGGTCCAGCCCGATTGGCGTCATCATCGGCATGATCTCCCTGAGGAAGAACGCCTTGATCCAGGTCTTCTGCGCGTCGGTCCAGTCGCGCCGGCGCAGGAAGCGGATGCCTTCACGCGCGAGTTGCGGCAGTAGCTCCTCGTTCCACAGTTGGTACTGGCGCGCGACCAGCTCTTGGGTGCGCGAGGACACTTCCTTGAAAGCCTGCGAAGGGGTCGCGCCGTCGGGTCCGGTGGTATCGGCGCCGAGTTCGATCTGCGCCTTGAGGCCCGCCACCCGGATCTCGAAAAATTCGTCCAGGTTGTTGCTGACGATGCACAGGAAGCGCAGCCGCTCCAGCAGCGGCACGTCCGCATCTTCGGCCTGCGCCAGCACTCTCCTGTTGAACTCGAGCTGCGCCAATTCCCGATTCAGGTAAAGCTGCGGATTGGAGCGCTTGGTCTTGCCCGACTTGTCGGCGACCAGCGCGGCGCGTTTCCTCGCGGCCTTTTCCGGCGCGAGCGTGGCCGCGCGGTCGGCGGACTCGGCCTTGATATGCGCACCCTTGCTAATTTTTCGGCTCCCCGGCGATCGGCGGCGAACAGGGAAGGGATGCGCCGTGCCTGCCGGCGCACTACAGAGTTGCTAACCCTTCGAGGGCGGAACGTAACCCGCAGCAGCGTCGGCGCCGGCACCGAAAAAATACTTTTCGGTCTGCTCCAGAAGATACTTGCGCGCTTTCGGGTCGGCGAGGCTGAGCCGGTTCTCGTTCACCAGCATTTTCTGGTGCTCGAGCCAGCCTTTCCAGGCTTCCTTGGAAACGTTCTCGAAAATGCGCTTGCCCAGGTCACTGGGAAAAGGGGGGAAATCCAGCCCCTCGCCTTCCCGGCCGAGTTTCACGCATTTCACTGTTCTTGCCATGTTTTTTGCTATCAACAGGTTACAGCTTCTTCCGGGCGATGTGGTTACAGCCATGTGACAGCCTCATCGCGGAAGATTCCCCGTGATTATATGCCTCGCCCCGGGGGAGCGGCTGGGTGACGTCGGCCGACGGACGTCAGATCGACTTGACCAGAACCTTGGAACGCCGCTGGTAGTTGTACAACGCCTGCTTCTGCTTCGGCAGCTTGTCGACACCGGCTTCCGCAAAGCCGTGCTCTATGAACCAGTGCGCGGCGCGCGTGGTGAGCACGAACAGGCGTTTGATCCGTTGTTTCTTCGCTTTTTCCTCGATCCACTTCAGCAATTGCTCGCCGGCGCCGGCGTCGCGATAGTCCGGATGCACGACCAGGCAGGCGAGTTCCGCCGACTTCTCGTCGGGAAAAGGGTAGAGCGCGGCGCAGCCGACGATCACGTGATCGTGCTCGAGCACACAGAAGCGGTTGATTTCCATCTCCAGCAATTCACGCGGGCGCTTGATCAGCGTGCCGTCGGCTTCGAGAGGTTCGATCAGCTTCAGAACGCCGCCCACGTCCTCGATGGCGGCATTGCGCAACTGCTCGAGCGGATCGCGAGTGACCATGCTGCCCACGCCGTCGTGGGTAAACACCTCCAGCAGCAGCGCGCCGTCGGTGTGGCGGCTCACCAGGTGTACACGCTCGGTTCCGCCCTTGCACGCCTTGATCGCGTGCGGCAGGTACAGCCCGGCATCGTCCGACAGCAAGCGATCCTTGCGCAGCAGTTTCTCCGCATCTGACACGGTGAGTTCGCGCAACAGCGTGCCGCTCTTGCTCTTCAGCCCGGGCTCATCCATGAGGAACACGAGTTTTTCGGCACCCAGCGCGATGGCGGTCTCGGCCGCCACGTCTTCCAGCGTTAGATTGAAGATCTCGCCGGTGGGCGAAAAACCGAGCGGGGAGAGCAGCACCAGCTCGCCGTCATCCAGGCGGGTGTTGATCGCATCGGCGTTCACCTTGCGCACCTCGCCGGTATAGAGCATGTCCACGCCGTCCACCACGCCGCGCGGGCGCGCGGTGACGAAATTGCCGGAGGCCACGCGGATATCGGCGTTGGCCATCGGCGAGTTCGGCAGGCCCATCGACAGCAGCGCCTCGATCTCCACCCGCAACTGACCGCTGGCCTGCTTTACGCTTGCCAGCGCCTTCTCCTCGGTGACGCGCATGCCGCGCACATACTGTGCCTTCAGTTTGGCGGCTTTGATCTGCGCATCGATCTGCGGGCGCGCGCCGTGCACCAGCACCAGGCGCACTCCAAGGCTCGCCAGCAGATTCAGATCGTGTGAAAGCGCGATGAAGCGGCCGTCCGCCACCACTTCGCCACCGAAGGCAATGACGAACGTGCGTCCGCCGAACGCGTGCACGTAAGGCGCGGCGGCGCGGAACCACTTCACGAACTGTGCTTGCTGGGCGGCCTGCATGGCGGGTGTCGAGTGGGACGGGATTTATTTCGGTTGCATCCGGATCGCACCGTCCAGGCGGATCACTTCGCCGTTGAGCATCTCGTTCTGAACGATATGCCCGACCAGCGCCGCGAATTCGCCCGGCCTTCCCAGCCGCGGGGGGAAAGGCACCATCTTGCCGAGCGCATCCTGTATTTCCTGCGGCATGCCTTTGAGCATCGGGGTTTCGAAAATGCCAGGCGCGATGGTGACCACGCGGATGCCGTTGCGCGACAGGTCGCGCGCGATGGGCAGCGTCATGCCGACGATGCCGCCCTTGGAAGCGGAGTACGCCGCCTGGCCGATCTGGCCGTCGAAGGCGGCAACCGATGCGGTGTTGACGATGACGCCGCGTTCCCCGGCAGCGTTCGGCTGGCCTTTCGACATCGCGTCCGCCGCAAGCCGGATCATGTTGAAAGTGCCGATCAGGTTGATGTTGACCACCTTGGTGAAGCTGGCGAGCGAATGCGGCCCATCCTTGCCGACGGTCTTCTCGCCCACCGCGATGCCGGCGCAGTTCACCAGCCCGTGCAGGCCGCCGAACTCCTTGAGCGCCGCGTCCACCGCGGCCTTGCCGTGATCCTCGCGGGTGACGTCGCAATCGACGAAACGCGCGCGCTTGCCGAGTTTCGCGGCCAGCGCTTCGCCCTGCGCCCGGGATACATCGGCGATGATCGCGTTGCCGCCGTCCGCGACCACCATTTCGACCGTCGCCGCACCGAGGCCGGAACTGCCGCCGGTGACGATGAAGGTGCTGTTC
>JBOIFZ010000057.1:0-10638 GCA_050741735.1 Burkholderiales bacterium | reverse complement strand
AGCTTGTACTGGTCGTAGTCTTCCACAGCGCCCTCAAACTGCATGCCCACCGTGATGTTTTCCGGGAACAGCTTGCGCGGTTCGCTGCGAACCATATCGGCTTCATACTCGCCAAACGCATCATCCGGCTCGAGACGGACCTGGCAGGTATCGCCGACGCCCTTGCCCTGCAGCGCGCTCTCCACCATCGGGAAAACGCCGTCGTAGCCCCCGTGCAGATAGGTGATCGGCGACTGCGTTTTTTCGACCAACGTTCCCGCGGCATCGAACAGTTCGTAGTCGAGGGACACGACGGTGTCCTTGGCAATCTGCATGCCCACTATAGCTCCTTGACGAGGTTGAGGACTTCGGTAGCGTGGCCGCGCGCGTTGACGCCGTAAAAAGCATGGCGCACGAGACCTTTTTTGTCGATCACGAAGGTGGAGCGGACGATGCAGCGCCTCTTGCGCATGCCGTCCCCTTCCTTCTCCTGCAACACGCCATACTGCGCGCAGACTTCGCCCTCCGCATCCGCCAGCAACTGTACCGCCAGACCGTGTTTGTCGCGAAAGGAGCCGTGGCTCATGCAATCGTCCATGCTCACCCCCAGGACCACGGTATCGAGGCCCAGGAATGCATCCTGCAGCTCGCTGAAATCGATGGCCTCGATGGTGCAGCCCGGCGTATCGTCCTTCGGGTAGAAATATAGAACCACGTTGTTCGTGCCCTTGTAGCCATCGAGGCTTACCACGTTCAAATCGGCGTCGGGCAGATCGAAGGCGGGTGCGGGTTGACCTACTTTCAGCATAAGCAACTCCGATGTAGCACAGGCCGGATTCTAACCGATTTCAAAAATTCGATTGTCAATGCCGGCCCGGCAACTCTCCGACAACGATAGAATCCCGCTCGTGAAAATCCCGTTGCTTGGCGGATTGTCCGCCTCGTCTTTCTTGCGCCGCCATTGGCAGAAGAATCCGTTGCTGGTACGTGAAGCGATTCCAGGATTCGAGGGCGTTGTCGATTTCCGCGCCATGATCGAACTCGCCGGCCGCGACGATTGTGAATCGCGGCTGTTGTTGCGCGCCGGCCGGCGCTGGACCGTCGAACACGGCCCGTTCGCCCGCCGGTACCTGTCGCGCCTGCCGCGGCGCAACTGGACGCTGCTGGTGCAGGGAGTGAATCTCTTCCTGCCCGCGGCACGGCAACTTCTATCCCGCTTCGATTTCATTCCCTATAGCCGCCTGGACGATCTCATGGTGAGCTATGCGCCGCCCGGCGGAGGAGTCGGACCGCATTTCGACTCTTACGACGTTTTCCTGTTGCACGGTCCGGGACAGCGACGCTGGAAAGTTGGCCGGCAGGACGACCTGACGCTCGTGGACGGCGCGCCGCTCAAGATCCTCAGGCGTTTCGTGCCCCAGGGCGAGTGCATGCTCGGGCCGGGAGACATGCTCTATCTGCCGCCCGGGTTCGCCCATGATGGCGTTGCGGTCGACGCCTGCTACACCTATTCGATCGGGTTTCGCGCGCCGTCGCATCAGGAACTGGTGTCGCAGTTCCTGATCTTCCTGGAAGAACGGCTGAATCCATCGGGCCGCTACGAGGATCCGGACCTGGTAACGCAGGCCCACCCGGCGCGGATTGCTTCGGCGATGATCGCGCAGGTGCAGCGCACGCTCGGGAGCATCCGCTGGAACCGTGGCGACGTTGCCGAATTTCTCGGCATCTACCTCACGGAGCCCAAGCCGCACGTGCTGTTCTCGCCGCCGCGCAACGCGCTTGCGCTGAAGGCATTCCTGCGCAGTGCGCGCAACCGCGGACTGGAACTGGCATTGCCCACGCAGATGCTTTACAGCGGCTCCCGGCTGTTCGTCAATGGAGACTCGCTGGTGATCAACGCCGGCGAGGCGCGGCCATTGCGAGTGCTCGCCGACGCGCGGCGGCTGGCGGGCCGCCAGGTTCCGCGAGCGGGCACGACCGCGGAGGCACTTTACCGGTGGTATCGCAGCGGCTATATTCTGCCGGCGACCCGCGCGATCGCAACCTGAGCGTGAACATGGCGGAAAACGCGACCCGGCAACACACACCCCTGCTCGGCAACGCAGAATACGAAGCCGCCTTGGATACGGTGCTGGCGAAGGCGCAACGCTCCGTCCGCATCTTCGAGCATACGCTGGGACGGGGATACAATTCGCCGCAGCGCTTCGATCTGCTGCACCAGTTTCTGCTGGCCAGCCGGCGCAATCGCCTGCAGATCGTGGTGCACGAACCTCGGACGATCGACCAAAATTGCCCGCGTATCCTGAATCTGTTGCGCCTGCACAGCCACGCAATCAGCATCCACGAAACCCACTCGAACGCCAAGTCGGTTTACGACCCCTTTACGTTGGTGGACGATCACAGTTTCGTGCACCGCTTCCACTTCGACGAGATGCGCGGCCTGCTCGCGCTGGATGACCCGATCGGCATCCACGCGCTTGCCGAGCGCTTCGATGAAATCTGGGAAGCATCCTCCCCCACCGTTTCCGCCACCACTATCGGCCTGTAATCCCCCGCGCTTGCGGCAGGAAGGAAGATTCCGCACCTGCCGCCCCCGTCGCCGAACCCGCCCCCCTTCCGCTGCGGCCAATTCGACCGCCGGCGCGGCCACGCCTTCGGCTCCGGCACAACCGGCTAAAGAAGAGAAGAAGTAATTCCGCCGCTGCGGTGGCAAAAAAACCGGTCTTCGACCGGCTTTTTTCATTTCAGCGGCAGATTCGCGCCGGCGGCGTCAACTGATCGCGCGCCACCCCAACCCGTTGTCCTGATCCGCGACTTCGACCCATTCAGGATCGCAGCCGATCGCGCCGGCAAGCGCGGCGCGCGCCAGATCCGCCCGGTTGTTTTCCTGGCTCAGGTGCGCGGCCACCAGATGTTTCAGGCGACCCGTGTCCAGGCGCGCGAGCAACTCCGCGGCGGCCTCGTTGTCGAGATGGCCGTAACGCCCGGCGATGCGTTCGCGCAGCTTCTGCGGATAGCTGCTTACCCGCAGCATCGCCGGATCGTAATTGCATTCGAGCACCAGGGCGTCGCAGCCCGACAGCATGGCCTCGATGTGCCGCGTGGAACAACCCGTATCCGTGAGCACCCCGAGCCGGCGCGAGCCGTCGCCGAATACGTACTGCGCCGGCTCGCGCGCATCGTGCGGCACCGGAAACGGTTCGACCTGAAGGTCGCCGACCGCAAAGCTGCGGTAATTGTCGATTGCATGCAGGTTGTCGATGCCGGCAAACAGCGCTTCGAAGCCGGTCAGGGTCCCGCGGGTGAGCCATACCGGAATCGAATGGCGGCGCGCCAGCCGCGCGACACCGCCGATATGGTCGTCGTGCTCGTGGGTGACGACGACGGCCGACAGATCTTCGGGGGTAAGGCCGAGGCGGCCGAGGCGGGAGGTCGTGTCGCCGAGTCCGAATCCACAGTCGAGCAGAATCCGGGTGGAACCGGCCTCGACGACCAGGGCATTGCCCCGACTGCCGCTGCCCAGCGATGCGAAGCGCATCGTGCCGCTCACTTCGGGTTCGCCGGCGTCATCGCGTCGGGTTTACTTCAACTCATCCTGCAGCAGCGCGAGGATGCGCCCTGCGGTTGGGGATTTCGCACTCGCCCCTTCGCCGTCCTGCACCCTTACCTCGCTGCCATTGTCCGCATCCGCCACACTGATGCGGTACTGCTCTTCCTTCTTGCCGGTGTCGCTGCGCCAGAACGCAAGCTTCGACCAGAAGCCGCCGGACTTTCCCGTGCCGTCGATGTCCGGATCGACATAGCGCACGTAATACAAACCTTTCGACCGGTCGCGATCCTCGACCGTGAAACCGACTCGGTCCAGTGCCAATCCCACCCGCCGCCAGGCGCGATCGAAACCGTCGGCCAGCATCAACGCTTCCGCAGTTTCTCCGTTCTTCTCCAGTTGCGCCCGCGCAGGCGCGACCACGCGCGCTTGCGCCTGAACCTGCTCTTCCGTCGCGCCAAGCCTCAGCATCAGCCGCGACAGCATCTCCGCTTCGAGCTCCGGGTCGGTGGGACGCATCTGCCATTTCACCTGTTCGCTCCCGTGTTCGCCGACCACGACCTGGTACACGCCGCGATGGCTGATGTAAATCTCGGTGGTGCCGGGTTCTTCGCCGCGTTCCAGCCGGGTGCGAAATTTGTCGCGCTCGGGGTAGGAATAGGCCTGGTCGAGCACCTTGCCGATCAACTTGCGCAGCGTGCTGTCGGGAATTTTGGCGCGGTTCTCCGCCCAGTCCGTCTCCATGATCCCGACGTCGGGCATTTCCCTGTCCATCAGGAATCCGGCGTTCTGCCAGAATTCAATCACCAACGGCCACAACGTTTGCGCATCCGCATCCACCACCAGCCAGCGCTCGCTGCCGCCGCGTTCCATACGCACTTTTTCCTGGGCCGGCAGGACGGCGGCCGCAGCCGGACCGGTGTTGCGGACGCCCTGTCCTTCGGAATACTCCGAGTAGGTCGCCGCACCGGCTGCGGGCTCGGGTATGGCGTAACGATCGCTGGTGGGCGGTGCGCTCAGATCAGGCGGCACCACGAGCGGGTTTACCTTCTCTGCCGACTTGTAGTCGATCTTCTTGCCTTCGAGGAGCGTGCCGGAACAACCGGAGAGTGCGACGACCGCCGTGACGGCAGCAGCTATAAACTGCGTTGGTTTCATGCGTAAGGATTCACCAGGTTCGCAACTACGACCATCGCCGGCTGGATGGGTTCATTTGGCCATGGAAGCCTGCGCAACCGCGGCGCCGGCGATTTCGGCCTGCTCCATGGCGCCGCGCAACAGGTCGTGAAACGACGAAGACAGCGGCGTCAGCGGCAGCCGGATGCCGCCGTCGATCAGCCCCATCTGCTGCAGCACCCACTTCACCGGTATCGGGTTGGCCTCCACGAACAGATGCCGGTGCAGGCCGAGCAGCTTGTTGTTGTGGGCGCGGGCCCTGGCAAGATCGCCGGCGAACACCGCCGCACACATCTCCTGCATCAGCCGCGGTGCCGCATTCGCGGTCACCGAGATCACGCCGTGCGCGCCCAACATCATCAGCGGCAATGCGGTGCCGTCATCTCCGCTGTAGATCGCAAAACTTTTCGGCGCGCGCCGCAGCATCTCTGCGCCGCGCTCCATGTTGCCGGTCGCGTCCTTCAGGCCGACGATATTCGGAACCTGCGCCAGGCGCAGCGCCGTGTCGTTCTGCAGGTCCGCAACCGTGCGGCCCGGAACGTTGTAGAGAATCTGGGGAAGGTCCACCGCCTCGGCAATGGCGCGGAAATGGCGGTACAGCCCTTCCTGGGTGGGCTTGTTGTAATAGGGCACCACCGACAGGCTCATATCGGCGCCGGCGGCCTTGGCGTACGCCGCAAGCTCGATGGCCTCGCGCGTCGAATTGGCACCGGTACCCGCGATGACCGGGGTGCGGCCGGCGGCGTACTCAATGGTGATGCGGATCAACAGGCAATGCTCGTCGAAATCCACCGTCGGCGATTCGCCGGTGGTCCCGACGACTACGATGCCGTTGCTGCCTTCGCGGATGTGGAAATCGATCAGACGGTGCAGCCGTTCGAGGTCGAGGCTGCCGTCCTCGAGCATCGGCGTGACGATGGCGACGAGGCTTCCCTTCAACATGGCGGCCCCCATTCGATAGAAAGCGCGATTTTAACCGATTCTCTCCGCAGCAAGCGCGTTATGGCCTCCAGGGTGGACCTACGGCACAGATTCGCTGCACCATCGCCGGCTTGGGCAGGCTCACCTGCAAGTCTTCGTAGGCGAGTACGCTCAGTTTCCCGCGAACCAATTCGAGCAGTTCGCCGGGTCGCAGCAGGAAATCGGGATTGGACGGCTTGCCGAAGCGTTCGTTGCCGAGCGCGAACGTTTCATAAATGAGCACGCCGTCTTCCGCCAGGGCCTCCAGGAGTTGCGGGAACAGCGGCCGATACAGGTAGTTGGCAACGACGATGCCGGCAAAACGCCGGCCTTCAAACGGCCACGGCGCGCGTTCCAGGTCGGCGACCTGCACGCTGACGCCGGCGACCCCGTTCAATGCTGCAAGCGCCCCGGCATCGCCATCGACCGCGCACACGCGATAGCCGACGCCAGCGAGAAAGCGGCTGTGCCGGCCCCACCCACAGGCAAGGTCGAGCACTTCGCCGCCGGCGGCAATGAAGCCGGCCCAGCGCTTCACCCATTCGGAGGGAGACTGCAGCGCGTGCGCGTTATCCAAGAAGTCGAATGCAATCAGGACGCGGGAACATTCTCAATGCTACAACTTTCCCGCGCGCCGGCGGCCTTGCATCGCGCACATTTTGCCTGCGAAGCGCAGGCGCACCAGCTGATTTGACACCTCCCGGGGCTGGTGCTAAAAACCTCGGTTGCAGTCGCCCTTTAACCTAAAAGACGAGGTTCTCGGAGAGCACAATGAATACCAAGTGGGCATTGATCGGCGTGTGCGTGCTGCTGCCGGCCTGCAGCAGCATGAGCAGCATGTTCACCAGGAATCCCTCCGCCACCGCGGTGCTGGCGCCCACCAAGGGAAATTCGGTAAGCGGTACCGTCAACTTCACCCAGAAAGGCGAGATGGTGATGGTCGAGGCCAAAATCACCGGGCTCTCGGCCAACGGCACACACGGCTTCCATATCCACGAGAAAGGCAACTGCAGCGCCGCCGATGCTTCCAGCGCCGGCGCGCATTTCAATCCATCCGGCGGCAAGCACGGCGGCCCGGTCGGCGCGGTTCGTCACGGCGGCGATCTCGGCAACCTGCGTGCCGACGCCAACGGCTTCGCGCACGCCTCGTTCGAGGTGACCGGGATCACGCTGGGCGCCGACGCCAACAGCGTCATCGGTCGCGCCGTGATCGTGCATGGCGGCCCTGACGATCTGAAATCCCAGCCGGCCGGCAACTCCGGCCCCCGCGTGGCCTGCGGACTCATCAGCAAGAACCCCGACAAAGTTTTCTGAGCGTGCGCTTATCGCACCTTGATTCCCTGGCTGGGCTCCGGCGATCCTTTTCCCGAGGTTGAGCGCGCACTCGCGGAACCGAACGGCCTGCTCGCCGCCGGCGCCGACCTGTCGCTGCCCAGGCTGCTGGACGCCTACCGCAACGGCATCTTCCCCTGGTTCGCCGACGGCCAGCCGATCCTGTGGTGGAGCCCCGATCCGCGCATGGTCCTGTTCCCGGCCGAACTGAAGGTCTCGCGCTCGCTGGCGCGCACGATGCGCAACACGCGCTTCGAAGTGCGCGCCGATACCGCTTTTGACGACGTTATCGAGGGTTGCCGGCAGCCGCGGCGCAGGGAGTCCGGCACCTGGATCACTGACGAGATGGCCGGCGCCTACGCTGCCCTGCATCGCGCCGGGTTTGCGCACTCGGTGGAAACCTGGATCGACGGCGAACTGGCGGGCGGCCTGTACGGCGTCGCGCTCGGCCGCGCATTCTTCGGCGAGTCCATGTTCACGCGCGTCAGCGACGCCTCCAAGGTCGCGTTTGTGGCGCTGGCGCGGCAACTGGAGCACTGGGACTTCGGCGTGATCGACTGCCAGATGAACACCGCCCACCTCGCCTCCTTCGGCGCCCGCGAAATCCCGCGTGCCGAGTTCACGCGCGGGCTGCGGGAATTGGTACACTATCCCCCGGTTCCGGTGCCGTGGCGTCTGGAGTCTATGATCACGCGATGACACAGCTCAACGACCTGCCCTTTTCGGTACTGCAGTTCTACGCGACTGCCCCGTACCCGTGCAGCTACCTGCCCGACAAGCTGGCCCGCTCGCAGGTGGCCACCCCCAGCCATGCGATCGACAGCCAGGTTTACAGCGAGCTGGTGAAGGTCGGCTTCCGCCGCAGCGGCGCGTTCACATATCGTCCCTACTGCGACCACTGCCGCGCCTGCGTGCCGGTGCGCATCGTCACCGCCGGCTTCGATCCCAGCCGCTCGCATCGTCGCGCCCACGCCCGTCACGATGCGCTGGAAGCGCGCATGCTGGAACTCAAGTATCACCCCGAACACTACGCGCTGTACCTGCGCTACCAGTCGCAGCGCCACAGCGGCGGCGGCATGGATCACGACAGCCGCGAGCAGTACCGCCACTTCCTCCTGCAGAGCAACGTCCGCTCCAGCCTGGTGGAGTTCCGCGAGGACGGGCGCCTGCGCATGGTCAGCATCGTCGATCGGCTCGACGACGGCCTGTCGTCGGTATATACATTTTTCGAACCCGAAGTCGCCGGCGCCAGCCTCGGCACTTACAACGTGGTGTGGCAGGTGGAGCTGTGCCGGCGCCTGGGGCTTCCTTATCTCTATCTCGGCTACTGGATCGCGCAAAGCCGCAAGATGGCCTACAAGATCAACTTCCAGCCGCTGGAGGGATTGATCGACGGCCGATGGCAGCGACTACCGCGCGATGCGTCCTCCCCCGAGGCCGCGTGATCTCTGCGCGCTGGGTCCCGGACGGCGGCGCGTTTGCCGCCGGCTTCTGACATGCTGTATCGACTGGCCCGGCCGTTCCTGTTCCAGCTCGACCCCGAGCGTGCGCACCACGGCGCGCTGCGCTTTCTGGATGTTGCCTGCCGGTTTGGACTCGCGGGCGCGATCACCGGTGCGCTCGTTCACTGTCCGCGCCGCGTGATGGGGCTGGAGTTTCCCAATCCGGTGGGACTGGCAGCGGGACTGGACAAGAACGGCGATTATGTCGACTCGCTCGCGGCGCTGGGTTTCGGCTTCATCGAGGTCGGAACGGTGACCCCGCGTCCGCAACCCGGCAACCCGGCTCCGCGCCTGTTCCGCATCCCCGAGGCGCACGCCATCGTCAACCGCATGGGATTCAACAACGACGGCGTCGAGCGTCTGGTCGAAAATGTCGCGCGTGCACGCTATCGCGGCATCCTCGGCATCAACATCGGCAAGAACTTCGACACCCCGATCGAGCGCGCCGCCGAAGACTATTTGTACTGCCTGCGCAAAGTGCACGCGGCCGCGAGCTACGTCGCGGTCAACATCTCCTCGCCCAACACCGCCAACCTGCGGCAGTTACAGCGGCCCGACCAGCTCGACCGGCTGCTGGGCAAGCTTACCGAGGAGAACCGCAAACTCGCGGCGCGGCACGGCAGGACGGTGCCGCTGGCAGTCAAGATCGCGCCCGACCTGAACACCGAGGAAATCGGGCAGATAGCGGCCGCGTTCGCCAGGCACGGCGTGGACGCGGTGATCGCCACCAACACCACCATTTCCCGCGATGGCGTCGAAGGGTTGGCGAACAGCGGGCAGGCGGGTGGATTGAGCGGCGCGCCGCTTAAGGAACGCGCGACCGCCGTGGTGCGCGAGCTGGCAAGATCGTTGGCCGGCCGCATCCCGATCATCGGCGTGGGCGGCGTGTTTTCCGTGGCTGACGCCCGCGAAAAGCTGGACGCCGGCGCCAGCCTGGTCCAGCTCTACAGTGGATTGATCTACGAAGGCCCGGGACTGCCACGCAGGATTGCCGCGGGTCTCGCGTCGCGGCCTTAAGAGCCTGAATCCGTTATAACTTTAGCGTCAGCTCGAATAAGATATCGAATTGCCGGCGGTATAATGCGCGCTTTTATCGGCGCCCTGACCCGGTCCCGGAAGCCCGTGAATGAACATCAGCGTTGACGCAGTCCTCAGCCAGCCCGAACTCAAGCTCGGCTTCGGCACCCGTTTCGAAGATCTTTATCTCCGCGCCGGATTGCAGCGGCTCGACGGCGCTTTTCTGGTTTTTCTCGGCAGTGCCGACGCGGCGCTGCGCGCGCGTCTGGAGTCCGCCCGCCGCGAGCCGGAGGCACTGGCGCGCAAGGAAGAATCGGGATTGCTGATCGCCGTGGCCGAACATCTCGACGATTTCATCGCGACTCTGTTCGGCATCGAGGCCGAAGTGCAGGCGCTGTCCGCGCGCCACCACGAGCTTGCGCCGCTGTTCTCGTGCAAACGCCTGTTCGTCCAGCGCAAGGCGATGAACACCCACAAGTCCGAGATTGCCGCCGGCTTCGACGGCGAGGAACTTGGGCGCAATCTCGCCCAGTGGTTCGGCGAGACCTTCAGTGAACTGGCGTTCGCCCGCCAGGTGGCTCAATGGCAGAAGGACGAAGCCGCCAACGCCGAAAAACTCGACACCGCAATGCGCTACGCCGCATGGGCGGCACACACGCCGGCGGGACGAAGGAAGCACCAGACCGGCGTTCTGTTCAAGGCGCCGAAGAAACTCGATTTCCAGAAACTGGTGCCGCTCGACACGCGTGAGGAAAACGGCGTCACGGTGCACACGCTTTCGCACCTGCGCCCCCGCCACGGCTTCGCGCTCACAGATTCAGGCACCGACCTGGTCGGTGCGCTCGATCAGGTCAACTATTGCATCTGGTGCCACGAGCAGGACCGCGATTCCTGCTCGCACGGGCTGCAGGAAAAGGCTCCCGCGCACGGCGCTGCTGCGCCGTTCAGGAAAACCGTTTTCGGCGTGCCGCTGGCGGGCTGTCCGCTGGAACAGCGCATATCCGAATTCCAGAAACTCAAGGCCGAAGGCATCGCGGTCGGCGCGCTGGCGATGATCACGGTGGACAATCCGATGGTTGCCGCCACCGGGCACCGTATCTGCAACGACTGCATGAAATCCTGCAT
>JBOIFZ010000056.1:0-19973 GCA_050741735.1 Burkholderiales bacterium | reverse complement strand
AAGCTGGTGTGGTGACGCGGCAGTTGATTTTTCACGGAACGAAGGATGCTAGTGTCCTGTTCCGCTAATTCGCGGCTGAAAACCCGACGAGAATCGGCGCCATGCGGTGTTACGAGTCCTCGCCGTGCGTGTCGGAGCGCGGAAGAGGGGCCCCTCCGGGGATCTGACCGCGGAGACACGCGTTAGGCCGGTGGTCGACACGCTATTGGCCGGTTGCACGGTCGCATCCCCGCAAGCGGGGCCCCTGCTCCACGTTCCACCGGCCCCCGCCACTGTCAAGGGCTCGCGCCTAGCCTGACACCGATTTCGCAGGTTTTCCGATCGATGATGAATTGTTGTCATACGCACATGAGGCCTGCATTCCAAGGTTCGCAAGGTGTCCCACGAATTAGCGGAACAGGACACTAGTGCAGCTTGATGTGTGGCTCGGTACGCCGTGTGATGATCCGCGCCAGGGTGTCGAGAAACACCTTGGTGAATCCGTGCAACGCCAGCTCGTGCATCTTGTACAGCGACAGGTACATGATCTTGGCGAAGTAGCCCTCCACCATGATGGTGCCGCGCGTGATCGCACCCATGAGGCTGCCCACGGTGCTGAACTTTCCCAGCGAAACCAGCGAGCCGAAATCGCGGTAAACGAAAGGCTGGAGCGCTTCGCCGCGCAGCCGCCTCGGAAGCATCTTGTACAGGTGCGAGGCCTGCTGGTGCGCGGACTGGGCACGCGGCGGAACCCATCCGTTCTTCCCCGGCCACGGACAGCTCGCGCAATCGCCGAAGGCGAACACGTTCGGATCGCGCGTGGCCTGGAGCATCTGCGTCACCATCAGCTGGTTGATGCGGTTGGTCTCCAGCCCATCGAGATCCCTGAGAAAATCCGGCGCCTTGATCCCGGCAGCCCATACCACCAGCTCGGCCGGTATTTCCCTGCCGTTCGCGGTCGTCACTCCCTGCGCCGAAACTTTGGTGACTTTTTCGCCGGTCAGCACCTCGACCTTGAGTTTTTTCAGCAGGCCGAGCACCGCGACCGACAGGCGTTCGGGCAGCGCCGGCAGGATCTTCGGTGCGGCTTCGATGATGGTGATCCTGATGTCGCGTTCGGGATTGATGCGGTCGAGGCCGAAGGAAACGAACTCGCGGATGGTGTTGTGCAGTTCCGCGGCCAGCTCAACGCCGGTGGCGCCGGCGCCGATGATGGCGATGTGCAGTTGGCCCGGTTGCAGCGGTTCCTGCTGCGCATTGGCGCGCAGGCAGGCGTTGAGCAGCCGCGAGTGAAACAGCGCGGCCTGCTGCGGGTTGTCCAGCGAGATCGCGTGCTCACGCGCACCTGGGGTGCCGAAATCGTTGGTCGTGCTGCCTACCGCCACCACCAGCGTATCGTAGGCAATGCTACGGGCGGGGATGACTTCCCGCCCGTCCTCGTCCACGGTCGGCGCCAGATGGATTTCCTTTTTCGCACGGTTCAGCCCGTCCATGCGACCGAGCCGGAACTGGAAATGGTGCCAGCGCGCCTGGTAGAGATAATCCAGCTCGTGATCGTTCATATCCATGCTGCCCGCGGCGACCTGATGCAGGAGCGGCTTCCACAGGTGCGTGCGCCAGCGGTCCACGAGCGTAATGAGCGCCTGCTTGCGCCTGCCCAGCGTCCGGCCCAGACGCGTGGCCAACTCGAGCCCGCCGGCACCGCCGCCGACGATGACGATGTTGTGCAACCCGCCTTCGCTTCGTTTTTGTTCGGTTGTCGTTGCGACCATCGGGAAAGTATCCGCGGGTTAATGTGAGTCCGTCCCTCGACTGACGGGAGTTTAACGGGATGTTCCGCGGACTGCCTTGTAAGAACCCAAAATAAACAAGCCCGCTCATCGAGCGGGCTTGATCGCAGTGGCGGACTTCAAACCTGCGGGTTCAGGCGCTCCAGCTTGGAATGCAGCTTGTTGAGCGCATTCAAATAGGCCTTCGCCGAGGCCACGACGATATCGGTGTCCGCGCCCTGGCCGTTGACGATGCGGCCCGACTTGGACAGCCGCACGCTGACCTCGCCCTGCGAGTCGGTGCCGCTGGTGATGTTGTTGACCGAGAACAGTTGCAGATCCGCGCCGCTGGCGACAATGCTTTCGATCGCCTTGAACGTCGCGTCCACCGGACCGCTGCCCCGGGATTCGGCCTGCTTTTCCCTACCGTCCTCGGAAACCACAATGCGGGCAACCGGTGTTTCGCCGGTCTCGGAATGCGCCAGCAGCGACACCAGCTTGAAATGCTCCTGGGTCACGGTGTCGTCGGAAGCGAGCATCAGCAGGTCGTCATCGAAGATCTCGTGCTTCTTGTCGGCGAGTTCCTTGAAGCGCATGAACGCGGCATTGAGCCCCTCTTCGGACTCGAGTTCGATTCCCAGTTGCTGCAGGCGGTTCTTGAAGGCGTTGCGCCCGGAGTGCTTGCCCAGCACCAGCTTGTTGGTGCTCCAGCCCACGTCCTCGGCGCGCATGATTTCGTAGGTCTCGCGGCTCTTGAGCACGCCGTCCTGGTGAATTCCGGATTCGTGCGCAAAGGCATTCGCGCCGACGATGGCCTTGTTCGGCTGCACCGCGAAGCCTGTGATTGCCGCGACCATCTTGCTGGCAGGTACGATCTGGGTGGTATCGATGCGGGTGTCGCAGTTGAAGAAATCCTGGCGGGTGCGCACCGCCATCACCACTTCTTCCAGCGAGGCGTTGCCGGCACGCTCGCCCAGGCCGTTGATGGTGCACTCGACCTGGCGCGCGCCCGCCATCACCGCCGACAGCGAGTTCGCCACCGCCAGTCCGAGGTCGTTGTGGCAGTGCACCGACCAGACCACTTTGTCGGCATTGGGAATGCGCTCGCGAAGCTGCCGGATCATGGCGGAAAACTGCTCCGGCACGGTGTAGCCCACCGTGTCCGGAATGTTGATGGTTCGGGCACCGGCATCGATCACCTTCTCCAGGATACGGCACAGGAAATCGATCTCGGAACGCCCGGCGTCCTCGGGTGAGAACTCCACATCCTCGCACAATGATCGCGCCAGCTTGACCGACTTCACCGCCTGCTCGATAACCTGGTCGGGTTGCATGCGCAGCTTCTTCTGCATGTGAATCGGCGAGGTGGCGATGAAGGTGTGGATGCGCGAGGCATTGGCCGGCTTGACCGCCTCGCCGGCGCGGCGGATGTCGTTGTCGGTGGCGCGCGCCAGGCCGCACACGATGCAGTCTTTCACAACCTGGGCCACCGCCTTCACCGACTCGAAGTCGCCGTTGCTTGCCGCGGGGAAGCCGGCCTCGATGACGTTCACGCGCATGCGCTCAAGTTGCCGGCCGATGCGCAGTTTTTCCTCGCGGGTCATCGAGGCTCCCGGACTCTGCTCGCCGTCGCGCATGGTGGTATCAAAAATGATCAATTGTTCTTTCATGGTCGTTCTCCGCTGCGAAATCGTTTCGGGCTGGCGCCTCGCCGTCGAATTGCCGGACGCGGGCGTATTGGTGCCTGTATTTCCTGCTGCGGGCTTTTTGCAGAAACCCGACAAACTGTTGGGGGAAGTAAGTTTTTAGCGCCCGGGGCGCAGCAGCAGGCCGCCCAGCAGAATGCCGGGTAGAAGGGAAGCGATTTGGCCGAGCTGTTGGGAAAGCATGGTGCGGACTATAAGGAGTTTTTTGCGGGCCCGCAAGCCCCGCGGCTACAAGTCGGAACCCGACGATGGAGGCGGCGGGGCGGTCGGCTTCTTGCGCAGGCGCTCCCACGCCCACATGGCATAGCCGGATGCGGCGTAAATCGCGAACAGGCTGAACAGCAGCTCCGGCAGGTTGTCGGCGACCTGCACCAGCGCCACCACGGCGAGCGCGATCATCACCACCACCCCGAAGGACACGCTCTTGCGCAGGTTGATATCCTTGCCGCTGTAGAAGCGGATGCTGCTCACCATGGTGAACCCGGCGAACAGCGTGAGCGCCCACGCCAGCCAGGGCACGTCGGCGCGCGCCACGTCGTAGGCTTCCATCGCCCACACCAGTCCCGCGACCAGTCCCGCGGCAGCCGGGCTCGGCAGCCCCTGGAAGTAGCGCTTGTCCACCACGTCTATGTTGGTGTTGAAACGCGCGAGCCGCAACGCCGCACAGGCGCAATAGACGAAGGCCGCGAACCAGCCGAGCCTGCCCATGCCCTTGAGCGACCATTCGTAGATCACCAGCGCGGGCGCCGCACCGAAGGACACCATGTCGGAAAGACTGTCGTACTCCGCGCCGAATTCGCTTTGCGTGTGGGTGAGCCGCGCCACGCGGCCATCGAGCGCGTCGAACACCATGGCGGCGAACACACCCGCCGCGGCCAGCTCGAAGCGCAGGTTCATCGCCTGCACGATGGCGTAAAAGCCGGCGAACAACGCGCAGGTGGTGATGGCGTTGGGGAGCCAGTAGATGCCACTGCGGCGAATGCCGGCGCGACTGAGCCACTGTGGTTTGGGTGCCGGGTGATTCATGTCCGATCAGTTGGCCGGAAGCCACGCCAGAATGGTTTCCCCAGCATACACCTTGTCGCCGACCGCGGCACGCGAGGTCGCGCCGGGCGGGAGATAAACATCCACACGCGAACCGAAGCGGATGAAACCGAAGCGCTGCCCGCGCTTGAGCCTGTCATGCGGCTTGACGTAGCACAGGATGCGGCGGGCGATCAGCCCGGCCACCTGCACGCAGGTGATGTCCGCGCCCCGGTCGGCACGGATCCATAGCGCGTTGCGTTCGTTTTCGAGCGAAGCTTTGTCGAGCGCGGCATTGAGGAACTTGCCGCCGTAGTACCAGCCCTTTTTCACCTCGCCATCCACCGGGCTGCGGTTGGAGTGCGCGTTAAACACGTTCATGAACACGCTGATCTTCAGCGCATCGCGGTCGAGGTAGGGGTCGCGGGACTTTCCCACCGCGACGATGCGTCCGTCGGCGGGCGAAACCACGGCGTCGGGATCGTTCGGAACGTTGCGCGGCGGGTCGCGGAAGAACTGCAGGATGAAAAGCGCCGCCAGCCAGAACGGAACCGACCACCATCCCCAGAAGTACCCAATGATCAGCGCAACGACGACTGCCGCGGCGAGGAACGGCCAGCCTTCCCTGGCGATGATGGGATGGGGATAGTTGAGTTTCACGGCGTGAGGGGTGAGGAGTGAGGAGTGAGGGGGAGAAACGCGATTTTCCTCACCCCTATCCCCTAACCCCTCACTAGTTCTTGGACTTGTCGACCAGGCGGTTGGCCTTGATCCACGGCATCATGTCGCGCAGCTTTTCGCCCACCACCTCGATCTGGTGCGCGCGGCCGATGCGGCGCATGGCACCGAGCTTGGTTGCGCCGGTCTTGTTCTCCAGCAGGAATTCCTGGGCGTAGGCGCCAGTCTGGATTTCCTTGAGGATCCTGCGCATCTCATTGCGGGTTTCCTCGGTGATGATGCGCGGGCCGCGGGTGAAGTCGCCGTACTCGGCGTTGTTCGAGATCGAGTAACGCATGTTGGCGATGCCGCCCTCGTAGATCAGGTCCACGATCAGTTTCAATTCGTGCAGGCACTCGAAGTAGGCCATCTCCGGCGCGTAGCCGGCCTCCACCAGCGTTTCGAAGCCAGCCTGAATCAACGCAGTGGTGCCGCCACACAGCACGACCTGCTCGCCGAACAGGTCGGTCTCGGTTTCCTCGCGGAAGTTGGTCTCGATGACGCCGGCCTTGCCGCCGCCGATCGCCGCCGCGTACGAGAGCGCCAGGTCGCGCGCCTTCTTCGACGGATTCTGGTGGATGGCGATCAGCATCGGTACGCCGCCGCCCTGCACGTAAGTCGAGCGCACGGTATGTCCGGGCGCCTTGGGTGCGATCATCACCACATCCAGATCGGTTCGGGGAACGACTTGGCCGAAGTGGATGTTGAAGCCATGGGCAAAGGCCAGCGCCGCGCCTTTCTTGATGTGGGGTTCGACTTCGCTGCGATAGACGTCCGCAATATGTTCGTCGGGCAACAGGATCATCACGAAATCCGCGGCCTTGACCGCGTCGGCGATGTCCTTCACTTCCAACCCGGCCTTCCTGGCTTTGTCCCACGACGCACCGCCCTTGCGCAGGCCGACGATGACCTTCACGCCCGAGTCCTTGAGGTTCAACGCGTGGGCATGGCCCTGCGAGCCGTAACCCAGGATGGTGACCTTCTTTCCCTTGATCAGACGCAGGTCCGCGTCCTTGTCGTAAAAGACTTTCATGTTTGCCTCTGGTGAAAAAGTGGTGATGGGTGAGGGGTGAGGGGTGAGGGGTGAGGAGTGAGGGGTCAAAATAGTGTTTTCGTCCTCGCGTCTCACCCATCACTCATCACTCATCACTCATCACCCATCACTCATCACTCATCACTGAACTTTAAGGATGCGTTCGCCGCGGCCGATACCCGAGGCGCCAGTGCGCACCGTTTCCAGAATCACGCCCTGTTCGAGCGCTTCGAGGAAGGCATCGAGCTTGCTCCCTGTGCCGGTGAGCTCGATGGTGTAAGCCTTGTCGGTCACATCGACGATGCGGCCGCGGAAGATCTCCGCCATGCGCTTCATCTCCTCGCGATCCTTGCCCGAGGCGCGCACCTTGACCAGCATCAGCTCGCGCTCGATGTGGTCGCCGCCGGACAGGTCCACCACTTTGACCACATCGACCAGCTTGTTGAGCTGCTTGGTGATCTGCTCGATGACGTCGTCGGAACCGCTGGTGACCACGGTCATGCGCGACAGCGACGGATCCTCGGTGGGTGCGACGGTCAGCGACTCGATGTTGTAGCCGCGCGCCGAGAACAGGCCGGCCACGCGAGACAGCGCGCCCGGCTCGTTTTCCATGAGTAGGGAGATGATGTGACGCATTTGAACTAAACCAGGATCATCTCCGACAGGCCCTTGCCGCCGGGCACCATCGGAAATACGTTCTCGGTCTGGTCGGTGATGAAGTCCATGAAAACGAGGTCGTTCTTGCGGCTGAACGCCTCTTTGAGCGCCGGCTCGACGTCCTCCGGCCGGTCTATGCGCATGCCCACGTGGCCGTAGGATTCGGTCAGCTTGACGAAGTCCGGCAGCGCGTCCATGTAGGACTCGGCGTAGCGGTTGCCGTGGAAGAACTGCTGCCACTGGCGCACCATGCCCATGTAACGGTTGTTGAGGTTGACGATCTTCACCGGCAGGCGGTACTGCTTGGCGGTGGACAGTTCCTGGATGCACATCTGGATGCTGGCCTCGCCGGTCACGCAGGCCACGGTCGCGTCCGGATACGCGATCTGGACGCCAAGCGCGTACGGCAGCCCCACGCCCATCGTGCCCAGGCCGCCGGAATTGATCCAGCGGCGCGGCTTTTCGAACTTGTAGAACTGCGCCGCCCACATCTGATGCTGGCCCACGTCCGAGGTCAGGAACAGGTCCATGTCCTTGGTCAGTTCGTAGAGCTTTTCCATCACGAACTGCGGCTTGATGATTTTCGAGGTGCGGTCGTACTTCAGGCAATCGCGGCTCTTCCACTGCTCGATCTGCGTCCACCACGCCTTGACTGCGGCCGGGTCCGGATGCTCCTTGGCGGCGGCGAGCTGGCGATTCATCTCCTGCAGTACTTCCCTGACGTCGCCGACGATCGGCACGTCCACCCGCACGCGCTTGGAGATCGACGAGGGGTCGATGTCGACGTGGATGATCTTGCGGTCTTCCTGGAAGAAATGCTTCGGGTTGCCGATCACGCGGTCGTCGAAGCGCGCGCCGATCGCGAGCAACACGTCGCAATTCTGCATCGCCATGTTGGCTTCGTAGGTGCCGTGCATGCCGAGCATGCCGACGAACTGCGGATCGCTGGCGGGATAACCGCCCAGGCCCATGAGGGTGTTGGTACAGGGGAAACCGAGCGTGCGCACCAGTTGCGTCAATTCGGCGGACGCGTTGCCGAGCACGATGCCGCCGCCGGTGTAAGTCATCGGCCGTTTGGCTTCCATGAGCAGGTGGATCGCCTTCTTGATCTGTCCGCTGTGTCCCTTGATTACCGGGTTGTAGGAGCGCATCGTCACCGACTGCGGATAGAAATACGCGGTTTTGGTGGTCTGCACGTCCTTGGGGATATCGACCAGCACCGGGCCGGGACGACCGGTCGCGGCAAGATAAAAGGCCTTCTTCATGGTGACCGCGAGGTCCTTGACGTCCTTCACCAGGAAGTTGTGCTTCACGCACGGCCGGGTGATCCCGACGGTGTCCACTTCCTGGAAGGCGTCCAAGCCTATGGCATGCGTCGGCACCTGGCCGGTGACGATCACCATCGGGATGGAATCCATGTGAGCGGTGGCAATGCCGGTCACCGCATTGGTTACCCCGGGGCCGGAAGTCACCAGCACCGCACCCACTTTTCCGGTGGCCCGGGCATAGGCATCGGCGCCGTGCACCGCCGCCTGCTCGTGGCGTACCAGGATGTGCTTGACCTTTTCCTGTTTGAACAACTCGTCGTACAGGGGCAGGACGGCGCCGCCCGGATAGCCGAAGATGAACTCGACGCCCTCTTCCTGAAGACATCGAACCGTGATCTCGGCACCGGATAATTCGGTGGTAACGCCGGCGGTCAATTCCATCGAAACACCTAAGTGGAGAAAATTGCTGCGAAAACCTTGAAAGATACCGGCAACGTGAAGGCCGGTCAAGGATGGGTCCCCGCGCCGCAAAAGGGGCGCAATCGGATCGCCCCGACGGGGCCGGCGAGGTGGTTTCGGACTACTGGCGGGCGCGAATCCAGCGCTTCCAGGCGTCGAACAGGCTGGGATCGCGCGCGGCGATCGCCGAACGCTGCCACAGCGTGTCGGCCCAGAAGTCATCCTGGTGGAGGCTGGACATCAACCCCCCCGCTTCCTCCAGGATCAGCGAACCGGCGGCGTAATCCCAGAGCTTCTGCCCGCCGTGAAGATAGACGTCGAAGCGCCCGGCGGCGACGTAGCACCATTCCAGCGTGCTGGCGCCGAAATTGCGCTGCGAGGAATAAGGCGGCGCCGCAACCAGTTCGCGTGCAAGGCGCTCGGGCAGGCGCTTGAAGTCCACTTGCGCCATGGCGTTGCGCAAGTGCGGCGCGTGCTCCTTGATCGGCAGGCCCTCGCCGTTGAGGAAGGCGCCGCCACCCTTCTCGGCGTAAAACACCTCGTCCGCGACCGGATCGTAGACCACGCCCAGCACGCTCCTGCCCTTCTTCATCAGCGCCACCGACACGGCGAAATAGGGCAGGCCGTTGACGAAGTTCGAGGTGCCGTCTATCGGGTCGACGCACCACAGGCCCTCGGCGCCGGCCAGCCAGTATTCGGCCTGCTGCTCGGGTGTCATCTCCTCGGCAACGATCGGCCCGGAATAGATTTCCGGAAGCCGGTGGGACAGCGCCTCCTGGGCGGCTATATCGGCTGCGGTGAACAGGCTGCCGTCCGATTTGCGCTGGTGCGCCACTTTCAGGTAACGCGGCATGACCTCTGCCTTCGCTACGTCTTTCACCGTGGCGATCACGCGCTCGAGCATCCCCGGTGACGGTTTCTTCAGCGCCGCTTCCATTTGATCGAACATCCCATACTCGGGACTTGATCCGCCGGACCGCGCCCGGTTTCCGCCACCGCCTTCATGGCTTCGAATAATTCGCGGCGTGCGTTCGCCACCGGCGAGGTGCGCGAGGCGTCGAGCCTGCCCCGGTACTGAAGTCCCAGGTCCTTGTTGAAACCGAAAAAGTCGGGCGTGCACACCGCTCCATAGGCGTGCGCGACCTCCTGGGTCTCGTCGAAGAGGTAGGGAAACGGGAACTCGAGATCGCGCGCAACGCGCCGCATGTTTTCGAACGAGTCCTCGGGATAGTCGTCGGGATCGTTCGAACTGATCGCCACCGAGCCGATGCCCAGCGCCTTGAGTTCGGCACAGTCGCGGATGATGCGATCGCGCACGGCCTTGACGTAGGGACAGTGGTTGCAGATGAACATCAGCAGCAACCCCTTGGCTCCGCGTACTTGGGCAAGCGCGTAGCGTTTGCCGTCGGTGCCGGGCAGGTCGAAGTCGGGCGCCTTCCAGCCGAAATCGCACACCGGTGGTTGAGCGCCCATCGCCTACGCCTCCAAGGAATTGCCGGCGCCAGCCCGCCCTGCTGCGGGCTGCCGCGCAGAAAGCCTGTGACCACAATCTTGTTGCATGGCAAAATCTTAACATGAATAAGGAGTTGCATAAGAAACCCACCGCGAAATCCGGTGCCCGGTTCTACTTTCCCGGCAAGCTCGGCAACGGCTCGGAAGTGCGGTTGCCTGCGGAAGCCGCGCATCACGCGGCGCGGGTGCTGCGTCTTGCCGTGGGCGAACCGGTCACGTTGTTCGATGGACACGGCGGCGAGTTCGAAGCGCGCATCACGCGCATCGACCGGGGCGAGGTGACGATCAAGACCGGCGCACACCTCACCGTCGAGCGCGAAGCGCCGCTCGACATCCTGCTCGCGCAAGGGCTCTCGAGCGGGGATCGCATGGACCTGACGCTGCAAAAGTCGGTGGAACTGGGCGTTGCGGCGATCCAGCCGGTCGCCACCGAGCGCAGCGTCGTGAAGCTCCGCGACGAGCGCGCGGCGCGGCGTGCCGAGCACTGGCAAAACCTGGTGATCTCCGCCTGCGAGCAATGCGGCCGCAACCGCGTCCCGCCGGTCGCGCCCTTGATGGGCCTCGGCGAGTGGCTGGCGCAACTGGCCCAGCCCCGTGACGAACTGCGCCTGATGCTGTCGCAGCATGCGTCTGTGTCGCTGCGCGAACTCGCGCCGACGCGCGGCCGGGTGATTCTGCTTGCCGGCCCGGAAGGCGGACTCGCCGCGGGTGAAGCGCAGGCAGCGCAGTCGCGTGGATTCGCGCCGGTGCGTCTCGGTCCGAGGGTGTTGCGCACCGAGACCGCGGCGCTTGCCGCGCTGGCCGCGATCCAGGCTCTGTGGGGCGACTTCTGAGACCGGGGTAAGTCAGACACACGCTTGAGCAAACGCGCACAACGAGTTGTGCCGGCCCCAGCGTGTCAGGCGCTGTCCTGCGCGACGGCATACACCTGCTCCGCCACCGCCTTGCCCTTGAACTGCACGTCGCCGAGCGCGATGAGCTGCACACCCGCCCCCAAACCATGCCGCGTTGCCGCGTCGATCAGAATCGCGCGCGGCACGTTTTTGGTATGCGCCTCCAATCGCGCCGCCAGGTTGACGGTGTCGCCGATGCAGGTATATGTAGCGCGTTGTTGCGTGCCGGTGTAGCCGGCCACCACGTCACCGGTGGCGATGCCGATGCCGATGCGGATCGACGGCTTGCCCGCCGCGGCGCGCTCCACGTTGAACAACTCGATCATCTCGATCATGTCGAGCGCTGCGTGCACTGCGCTCCCGCAACTGTCGGCCAGCGGCAGCGGCGCGCCGAAGATGGCCATCAGCCCGTCACCGATCATCTGGTTGATCACGCCGCCGCGGCCGCTGATGGCGTCGAACATCAGCGTGTAGTAGGTGTTCAGCAGTTCGATGGTCTCTTCGGGCGATTGCGATTCGACCAGCGCCGTGAAGTCGCGGATGTCGGCGAACATGACCGAGGCGCACACGCGCTTGCCGCCCAGCGCGAACCCCGACTGCTGCATATCCTGCGCCACTTCCGAGGTGGCAAAGCGCCGCACCAGCTCTTTCTGCTGGTCGCGCAGGCGCTTCTTTTCCAGGCTGGAGTCAATGCGCGCTTTCAGCAGAACGGGATTCACCGGCTTGTGCAGAAAGTCGTCGGCACCGAGCTCTATGCAACGCACCACATGCGCCACGTCTTCGAGCGACGAAGTGACGATCACCGGCAGGTCGCGCAGCTGTGCATCGCCCACCAGATGCTCGAGAACCTGGAAGCCGTCCATCTCGGGCATCTCCATGTCCAGCAGCAGCAGGTCGAACGGTTCACCCCCGAGCAGCTCCAGCGCGATACGCCCGTTCTCGGCGGTGGTAACGCGATGCCCCTGCAGTTCCAGGCTGCGTGACATCAGCAGGCGGTTGACCTTGTTGTCATCGGCCACCAGCAGGCGCGCACCGGTCTCAGCCATTGCAGAGCCCCTTCAGGGCGGCTGCGACACGCGCATATTCTGCTTCCAGCGCCGCAAGTGGCGCCACATCGGTGACCAGCCCGCCGAGTTCGAGCTTACGTGCCATTTCTCCCAGTTTCAACGCCCCGAAGGTGTTGCTGTTGGACTTCAGCGAATGCGCCGCGCGGCGATAGCGCTCCGCCGACGCCGTCGCCTGGGCATCGCGCAGTTCGCCCAACATCTGCGGTGCTTCTTCCAGAAAAGTGCCCACGAGTTCGATGACGAACTCGGCGCCCGCGGTTTCCTGCAGTTCAGCAAAGATGGCATGGTCGATCGCGGCTTCCGACATGTCAGGCATCCTCGCGTTCATGCACGTTGTTCAGCGCCTCGACCAATTGGTCGACGCGAATGGGCTTGGTGATGTAGTCGTCCATGCCGGCGGCCAGGCACATCTCGCGGTCGCCCTGCATCGCATTGGCCGTCATCGCCACGATGCGCGGGCGCTTGCCTTGCGGCCATTGTGAGGTGATGCGGCGCGACGCCTCCAGGCCGTCCATCTCGGGCATCTGCACGTCCATCAACACCACGTCGTAGGGCTGGCGCTGCACGCACTCGATGGCCTCGCTGCCGTTGCTGGCCAGGTCGGCGCGGTAGCCCATCTGCTGCAACAGCCGCATGGCCAGCTTCTGGTTCACCACGTTGTCTTCGGCGAGCAGGATGCGCAGCGGATGGCGTTGCGCCATGGCGGCGTCCATCGCGGGCCTGGCCAGCTCGGGTTTGCGCGTATCCTCGTGCGTCACCAATCCGATCAGCGTATCGAACAACTGCGACTGGCGCAGCGGCTTGCTCAGGTAGGCGCTGAAGAGGCTCTCGGTGTCATCCACCTCGCGCCGGCCCAGCGAACTGAACAGCACCAGCGGTAAAGTTTGTCTGAGCTGACGCACGTGCTTTGCGAGCGTGAGCCCATCCATCTGCGGCATGTGCATGTCGAGGATGGCGATGTCGAAGTCTTCGCCCTGTTCAATCCAGCGTAACGCTTCGGCGGGGTGCTCGGTGTCGCGCGTCAGCATGCCCCATTTGCCGGCCTGCAGCGCCAGCACCTTGCGGTTGGTCGCGTTGTCGTCGACGATCAACACGCGTTTTCCTGCCAGGGCGGGCTGCTGGCCGACGAAGTCGCGGCGGTTCACCTGGGGCGAATCTGCGAGTGGGGCGACGATGGAGAACCGGAAGGTCGACCCCTTGCCGGGCCCGGCGCTTTCCACCCACATCGTGCCGCCCATCAGTTCGGCCAGCCGCTTGCTGATCGCCAGTCCCAGGCCGGTGCCGCCGTACTTGCGCGTGGTGGACCTGTCGGCCTGGCTGAAACTCTGGAACAGGCGGCTCATTCCTTCGGCGCTCAAGCCAATGCCGGTGTCGCGCACCGCAAAAGCGAGTTCGACGCCGCCTTGCGCCGGCTTCGCCGAGACACTGACGACCACCTCGCCGGCCTCGGTGAACTTCACCGCGTTGGCGAGCAGGTTGAGCAGCACCTGGCGCAGTCGGGTCACGTCGCCGTTCAAGGCCACCGGCACGTCGCCTTCAAAGACGTAGGCAATGTCCAGGTGCCTCTCGGCCGCGCGCGCGCTGATGAGGTCGAGCGCCGACTCCACGCATTCGCGCAGGTCGAACGGATGCGCCTCGATGTCCATCTTGCCTGCTTCGATCTTGGAGAAGTCGAGGATGTCGTTGATGATGGTCAGCAGTGCGTCGCCCGAATCCCGGATGGTGCCGGCGAATTCTCGCTGCTCGTCGTCGAGCGGCGTGTCGAGCAACAGGCCGCTCATGCCGATCACCGCGTTCATCGGCGTGCGGATCTCGTGGCTCATCGTCGCCAGGAACGAACTCTTGGCTTCGTTGGCGGCCTCGGCGGCGGCGCGGGCGTCTTGCGCGTCGTGGAAGAGCCGCGCGTTCTGAATCGCGATCACCGCCTGGTCGGCAAAGGTCTGCAGCAGCGCGATCTCGTCGCCGTCGAAGGCGCGCACCGGCTGGCGCATCAGCAGGATGGAGCCGATGCCGCGGCCCTCCCAAAGCATGGGCGCAATCAGCGCGGAGTAGCTGCCGATGCGGTCGGTCAGCTCGCGCACCGTTTGCGGTGCATCCGTCGTGGCGGCGGTGTCGGGGTAGTGCACCACACGCCGCTCGCTGATCGCCAGCGCGGTAATGGTGTCATCCAGCGGCCTTGGGAAAGTCGCGGTCGAGATCTGCAGTTGCGCCCCGGCCGCCGCGCCGATGTGCACCAAACCGTCCTCCCCCAAGAGCGCTATGGCCCGCTGCTCGGCGCCGAACAGCTTGAGGCAACTGTCGAGAATGCGTTCGAACACCGGCGCGGTATCAGCCACCGAGTTACTGATCACCTGCAGCACCTCGGATGTTGCCGTCTGCCGCTCCAGCGCCTCCTTGGTCTCGTTGAACAGACGCACGTTTTCCATGGCGATTGCGGCCTGGTCGGCAAACGACGTGATGAGTTCGATTTCCTTGTCGTTGAACGCGCGTACCTCCATCCGGCCCAGCGTGAGCACGCCGATCGGCGTGCCTTCGCGCAGGATCGGAATCGCGAGCAGCGTGCGGTAACCCCCGATTTGCCGGACATCCTGGCGTCCGTAGCTCGGGTCGGTCAGCGCGTCTTCGACCTGGACCGCATGCCCCGTGGCCGCGGCGCGTGAGGTCAGCGCATCCTGCTTGCTCAGCAGCGGCGGATGCGCCGCCAGGTGTTCGATCAGGGCTGGCGTGGCGCCGAACAGCCCGGCGGCACGGCACTCGTCCCCCTCGACCTTGAAGATCACGCCGAAGGACGCGCGGCACAGCCGTGCCGCGGTGCTGATCAAGGTTTCGAGCACGGCGCCGAGGTCGAAGGTCGAGCGGCTGATCGCCTTGAGCACGTTGGCCGTTGCGGTCTGCCGCTCCAGCGCCTCCTTGGTCTCGTCGAACAACCGCGCATTCTCAATGGCGATTACGGCCTGGTCGCAGAAGGCCTCTGCCAGCGAGATTTCCTTTTCGCTGAAGGCGCCCGCGCGGGCGCGCCCCAGGGCCAGCACGCCGATGCAAACGTCCTGCCGCAGGAGCGGCAGCATGAGCGTCGCCTCCACGCCGCCCGAAGCGTAGATGCGGCGCTCGTGCTCGGGCAGCTCGATGGCCCACCAGTCGGGCAGGTGCAGCATCGCCTTGTCCGCGATGACCCGAGACGGAAAGTTGAGAGCCGGGTCGACCGGAAAGCTTTCACCGTCTATGCCTGTGACCACCCCGTCGCGGCTGGCCCCGGCGGCCGCCGCATAGGTGTTGCCGTCCCGACGCAGCAGGAATGCCTTGTCGCATTCGATCAGCGATACGGCCGTGCGAACGATGGCTTCGAACACCGGCTGCACGGCGGTCGGCGAGCTGCTGATGACTTTGAGGATCTCCGCGGTCGCCGTCTGGCGCTCGAGCGCCTCCTGCGTCTCGTTGAACAGGCGCACGTTCTCGATGGCGATCAGCGCCTGGTCGCGGAAAGCCTCGGCCAGCGCGATTTCCTTGTCGCTGAAGGCGCCGATCCGGTTCTTCCCGAAGCTCAGCAGGCCGACGCACTCGCCTTTCCTTAGCAGCGGCAGATACAGCCCGGCATTCACCCCGAACTCGGTTCGGATGTTGCGCTCGTGTTCGGGCAATTCGATGGCCGACCAATCGGGCAGGTGCAACAACTTCTTCTCGACGATGGCGCGGGATGGAAAGTTGCCCGTCGGGTCCACCGGCATCGCACCGAGCCCCATGTCCGGCATGAGGCCCTCCGGTGTGGCCCAGGCCACCACCGAGAAGGTGCTGCCGTCGCAGCGCATCAGGAATGCCGAGTCGCTCGCGATCAGCTTCACGGCCGTGACCACGATGGCGTTGAACACCGGGCGCACATCGGTGGGCGACTGGCTGATCACGCGCAGGATGTCGGCGGTGGCGGTCTGCCGCGCCAGCGCGTCCTGCGTCTCGATGAACAGGCGCGCGTTTTCGATGGCGATCACGGCCTGGTCTCGGAAAGATTCCGCCAGCGCAATTTCCTTGTCGCTGAAGGCGCCCGGCCGGGCGCGGATCAAGGCCAGCACGCCGATGCAGACGTCCTGGCGCAACAGCGGCAGCATGAGCGATGCATTCACGCCGCCGGAGGCGTGGATACTTCTCTCGTGCGCGGGCAGCTCGATGGCCGACCAGTCGGGCAGGTGCAGCATCGTCTTGTCCACAATGACCCGGGACGGAAAGGTGGCGGCCGGGTCGACGGGCACGACCGGACCCGCCATGTCTGCGATGAGGCCGTCAGCGCTCGCCCCGGCGGCCAACGTGTAGGTGTTCCCGTTGCATCGCAGCAGGTATGCCTTGTCGCAGGCGATCAGCGACACGGCCGTGCCGACGATGGCTTCGAACACCGGCCGCACGGTGGTCGGCGAGCTGCTGATGACCTTGAGGATCTCCGCCGTTGCGGTCTGCCGCTCCAGCGCCTCCTTGGTCTCGTTGAACAATCTTGCGTTCTGGATCGCGATCACAGCTTGGTCCGCGAAGGTCTTAAGCAGAGCGATCTCCTTGTCGGCGAACGGCGCCGGCGGCAGGCGGGTCAGATAGATCGATCCTATCCCGCGCCCCTCCCACACCATCGGCGCGAAGATCTGCGAGTAGTTGCCGATCTGCTGAGCGACCAGGCGCAGGATGTCGGGCACGTCCACCCCATTCAGAACGTCCGGGTAGTGAACCACGCGGCGGTCGCGAATCGCCAGTTCGGTGGCCGACCCCGCCAGCGGCCTCGGGAAGAGTTTCTCGATCTTTTCTCGTGAGGGGCCAAGGTTGGCGCCGAGGTGCAGTTGCCCATCGTCGCCCAGCAACATGATGCCCTGGTCGGTACTGTCGAACAGGTGCTTGCAGCTGTGCATGATCTTCTCGAACACGGGTTTGGTATCCGAGACCGAGCTGCTGATGACCTGAAGGATTTCAGAGGTCGCCGTCTGCTGGTCCAGCGCCTCCTTGGTCTCGTTGAACAGGCGCGCGTTCTGGATCGCGATCACCGCCTGGTCGGCGAAGGTCTCGAGCAGCGCGCATTCTTTGGGAAGAAACCCACCGAGCTCGCGGCGGAAGGCCTCAATTGCGCCAACGCCACGACTCTCCCAAATCAAGGGAACGGTGATTTGCGAGTAACTGTGGCCCCAGCGCCGCGCAGCTTCTCGTGTGGCCGGTGGTGTGTCGGGGCTGTCGAGTGTGTCGGCATTGACGACGACACCCCCGTCGCGAAGCGCAATTTCGAGAGCAGTGCCCGACAAGGGACGCGGGAAGTGCGCCTGCTCCCTCGCCATGAGCTCGGCGCGCCGGGCCGGCTGCTGCTCGGGTGTTGCACCACGGACCTCGCCGAAACGCTGGTCGACCAGTTGTACCTGTCCCTGCTCGTCAATAAGTTGAACCTGCACGTAGTCGATGTCCGGAATGAGCCGCTCGCAGCAATTCAGGATGGTGGTGAACACCGGCCGCGTGTCGGACACCGACTCGCTGATGGTCTGGAGCACCTCGGCGGAGGCCGCCTGCTGCGCCAGCGCCTCCTGCGTCTCCTTGAACAGCCGCGCGTTCTGAATCGCGATCACCGCCTGGTCGGCGAAGGTCCGGATCAGGCCGATCTGCCGCTCGTCGAAGGGCCGGACTTCGCGGCGCCAGGTGGTGATGACGCCGATGAGCGTGGTGTCCATCAGCATCGGCACGGAGAGAACGGTGCGGACGTTTTCGCGTTCGTAGAGGTCGCGCGGCGTCGGTGAGAACGTAGCATCGGACAGCAGATCGGCCACATGAACCGTGCGCCGCTCCAGCGCCGCCAGCCTGGTCGTCGTCTCGGTGCTGGGCTTGGGTCGCCCGCGCCGCAGAATTTCAGCGAATTCGGGCGTCGTGCCGTGCGACGCGGCGGTGCTGAGGCGCTCTCCGTCGAACAGGAAAAGCGCCCCGATCTGCGACTCGCAAAGCCGCGTGATGCTCTCGAGGATGGTGCGATAGACGGGCGCGAGGTCGGTCGGAGAACTGCTGATGACTTTCAGAATTTCGGCTGTCGCGGTCTGCCGCTCCAGCGCTTCCCTGGTCTCGTTGAACAACCGCGCGTTCTCCAGCGCGATGCCCATAGTGGCCGCCACCGTCTGCAGCAAGCGTTGGTCGTCCTCGCTGAACTGGCGCGCCGGGTCGTGGCTGTCGAGTGTGATCGCACCGAGCAGCTTGTCGCTGGCGAAGATCGGCACCGTCAGAGTGGCCAGGCTCGGGGCCAACCCCTCGGGTGGACGCAGGCCCCATTCGTCCATCTCGGCACGGCTGTTCATCCGCACGGGTCGATTGGCGAACAAGGCCCGCATGAACGGGCCATTCGGATCGGGTCTGCGCGACACCACCGGGTAGACGCGCTCGCCGTGCTGCACGGCGAAGAGTATTTGCGCCACCTCGGATGTCTCATCGAGCCAGGTGATGGAGAGGTTGTCACTGCCGAACACCGTGCGCAGTTTGTCGCCGACGAGTTCGATGATGCCGCGGAAATCCAACGATCCGGCCATGCCCTGCTGAATGCTGTTGATCACCGCGAGCTCGGCATTGCGTTGCTCGGTTTCCTTCAACAGGCGCTGCGTCTCGTCGAACAGGCGGGCGTTCTCGAGCGCAACGCCCAAGCTTGCCGCCACAGTGGTGAGCAGGCGCACCTCAGACTCGCCGAATGCATTGTCGCGTTCGAAGTTTTCGAGCGTCATCACGGCGATCATCCTGTCATTGCCGACGATCGGCACGAACGCCGTGGAACGGGCCGGATCCGGTCCCGGCAGGCCGGAGAAGCCTGCCGCAGCCAGTTCAGCCGCGTTGTTGAAGATCAACGGCTGCCGCGTCCGGGCCATTGTTGCCCCCGGCCCCACGGTTCGTAGCGGCCTCGGAGGCAGTGTCTTTCGCACGCCATGTTCGTACACATAGAGGGGATGGACCGTATTGGTTTTCGAGTCAATCCAGCGAATACCGATGTCCTGCGTGTGTAGCACCTCGCGCAGCGTGTCGCCGACCAGGTCGACGATGGCCTGAAATTCCAGCGAGCGCGACATACCCTGCTGGATGCTGTTGATCACCGCCAGTTCGCCGGCGCGCTGCTTCAACTCGGCGGTGCGATCGGCCAGCTTGCGCTCCAGGCCTTCGGTGAAGCGGATGTTGACCAGCGCCACGGCCGCTTGCGAGGCCAGCATCGCAAACCAGTCGCGGTCTGACTCGTGGAAGCGGCCGAAGGCGCCTTCGATGTCCGCATAGAGGTAGCCCAGCAACTCGTCTTGCGCGAGCAACGGGGCGATGAGACAACTGCGCTGGGCTGCCGGCTCAGCGCTTTCAGGGCCGTGGCGAAGACCGCACGACCGCGTGCTGCGCGCCGATTCGAGCCAGGGCGTGATGGCTTTCAGCAGTGGCAGTGGGTGCTCATCGCGAGGCACCAGCGAGCCCGCGTTCCGCAGGCCAGCCGGCGTTTCCAGGATCAGCAGCACGCGCTGCGCGCCGAACAGTTCCGCCACTTTCTCAATCAGGAATGCGTGCAGCTCGCCTTCGGTGCGCATGCCGTTCATGCGCAGAGCGGTGTGTGCCATGTCCACGGGCGCACCCGGCTGCACGCGTAAGGCGGGCTGGCCCGTGGTTTTGCGTTTCTTCTTGAAGTTCGGCATGAGCCGTGAGTCTAGCGGCGGGTATGGGAAACATAAATCCCTTTTTTTATCGGTGCGCTTGGGCAGTCAGAAGAGGCGGCCCCGGACACGACCGGATTTCGTCGCTTCCTCAATTCGATTCGGCTTTACTTCGCGTCCTTTGCGTACCCCTCAAGGGCACCCGTCGAGCGGGTATAGAAAATAAGGTATTGAAATGAATCTTTGCGGTAAAACGGTTTTTTGGCGAAAGTCCGCCTACCCT
>JBOIFZ010000055.1:0-10837 GCA_050741735.1 Burkholderiales bacterium | reverse complement strand
GAGCGGGATGCATCGTGGCGAATATGCGCGTGCTTGTGCGTGCCTCCGCGGTCACATCCCCGGAGGGGCCCCTGTTCCGCGCTCCGGCGTCCCTAGCAGTCATCCGCACCTGGCGCAACGCGCGTCGTCGGACTTATGCAGAGCTTCCCTAGACCCTCGAACCCTTCGCTTCACGACTCACCCTCCGGCATGAACTACACGACGCTCATCTCCGTCGCCGATCTGGCGAAGCATCTCGGCAATGCGGATTTCGTGATCTTCGACTGCCGGCACGAATTGACCAATTCCGGATTCGGACCGAAGGCGTATGCCGAATCGCATATTCCCAGCGCCCGTTTCGCGCATGTGGACAGAGACCTCGCGGGGCCGCTTACCGGCAATAATGGACGCCATCCGCTGCCCGACCCGAACACGTTCATAGACTGGCTCGGCCGCATGGGGGTCTCCGATGACAGTCAGGTAATCGGCTACGATCATGCTGGCGGCACCTATGCATCACGCTTGTGGTGGATGTTGCGGTGGGTCGGACATCAGAAGATGGCGGTCGTTGACGGCGGTTGGCAGGCATGGACCGCTGCCGGCCTACCTGTGACCAAGGACCTGCCGGCACCGGCGCCGGCAAAGTTCAGCGGTAAGCCCGACCGCTCCTGGGTGGACGCTGCAACCGTCGCGGAGCGCCTCAAGTCGAAGGAAATGGTACTGATCGACGCACGCAGCAACGACCGTTTCCATGGCCGCAACGAGACCATCGATCCGGTCGCCGGCCACATTCCGGGCGCGCTCAACCGCTTCTTCAAGGACAACCTGAACGCCCAGGGTCACTTCAGGTCAGCGGAGGAACTGCGCGCCGATTTCAAATCGCTGGTCGGCGATGCGTCACCGGGAAAAGTGGTGCATCTGTGCGGCTCGGGCGTGTCTGCCTGCCACAATCTTCTGGCGATGGAAATCGCCGGCATCAAGGGCACCCGGCTTTATCCCGGTTCGTGGAGCGAGTGGATCGCCGACCCGTCGCGGCCCGTCGCGACGGGGAGTGCTTAGTGTTGAGTGTTTAGTTTTGAGTTGGGTGGCATTGTTTGCAACCCATCACTCAACACTCAAAATTCAACACTGTATGCAAGCGTTGCTTGCAGACTTCATTCTGATCGCCCACGCCCTTTTCGTGGCGTTCGTTGTCGGCGGCCTGGCGGTCATCTGGATCGGCGCCTTGCGCGGTTGGCAGATTGTTCGCAATTTCCGCTTTCGCGTACTGCACATGGCAGCGATCCTCTTCGTTTGCGCCGAAGCGCTCATCGGTGTCGCCTGTCCGCTCACCGTCTGGGAGGATCAGTTGCGCGGCCGCGCTTCGGAAAGCGGTTTCATCGCCCGCTGGCTTCACCGCATCCTCTACTACGACTTTTCCGAATGGGTGTTCCTGACCCTTTACATCCTGTTCACGCTGGCAGTGGCCGCATCGCTCTTCCTCATACCTCCAAGGCGCAATCGCCAGCGGAAATGAAAACGGGCGGCAAAGCCGCCCATTCGAATACCTCCACAAACATGCGTCAGCCGAGCATGTCGGACCAGATATTCCTGCCCCAGGCTTCCGCGTACTGGCCTTCCAGTTCGCTCGCCGCTGCTGACACACCGCTGCCTCCCGGGACGATCTCCATGGTTTTCTTCTCCGGGACATAGGCATGCACGGAAGCAACGTGGATGACTTCCCTGTCGCTCACAAAGCTGTAGCAGGTGTTGCTGACCAGCGGCTGAGTATTGACCGCCTCACCGTGCATCAGCGCCACCACCGCGGCGGCGCAGACCTTGGCGTGCTGGTTCGCCATGTGTCCGGACTTGGGCATCTGCGGTGCGGCCATGATGGCATCACCGAGTACGTGCACGTTCTTCACGGCCAATGACTCATATGTCAGAAAATCCACACCGCACCACCTGTTGTTCGCGGTGATCAACCCGGCGTCTGCGGCAATCTTACCGGCGCGCTGGGGCGGAACCACGTTCAAGACATCGGCCTTGACGTCTTCAAATGTGAGTTTCGCCGTCAGGGTGGCCGCATCCACTCCCGAGAGTTCGCTGTTCGGTCGGTACTCGATGATCCCGGCGTAGCGCTCGCTCCACGCCTTCATGAACAGCCCCTTCTTCGACACCACGTCCTCATTGGCGTCGAGGATGAGGACCTTGGATTTCGGCTTGCTGGTCTTCAAGTACCACGCCACCTGGCAGGCGCGTTCGTACGGTCCCGGCGGGCAGCGGTACGGGGCTTTGGGAATCGTAATCGCGTACACGCCGCCGTCCGCCATGGCCTCCAGTTGCTTGCGCAACGCCACAGTCTGCGGCCCGGCCTTCCAGGCGTGCAGCACTCGTGCCTGCGCCTGCGGCGAATCCAAGCCGGGCACCTCGTTGTAGAGAATTTCCACTCCCGGCGCCACGATCAGGCGATCGTACTTGAGCGGACCGCCTTTCCCCAATCGCACTTTCTGCGCGACCGGATCGATCGCCGTTGCCTCGTCGCGGATCAGCTTCACTCCATACTTGGCCTGAAGCTTGCCGTAGTCGCGCGTGAGGACCTTCAACTGGATGACGCCGGCAAGCACGCGGTTCGAAAGCGGACAGGAAACGAACTCCGCGTCCCGCTCGACCAATGTGACTTCGATGTCCGGTCCCCACATGCGGACATACTTGGCGGCGGTCGCGCCGGCGTAGCCGCCTCCAATTACCACCACCCTGCCGACGTTCCTGGATGTCGTGGCGGTCGCGCAACCGATGCTTCCGGATAACGCAATCGAGGCCGACAACCATTTGACGAAATCGCGACGTGTCAAAGCCATTTTCTCTCTCCTCGGTCGCCGCGCCTCACTTCAGTGGTTGCGCAGAAAAGAATTCCGCGATCCGCTCGATCTGTTCGTCGGAGTAGCCCTTGGCGTGCTGATGCATGACGGTTGCCGGCCTTGATCCGGCCTTGAACTCTTTCATCGCATTGACGATGTACGCCTTGTCCAAACCGGCCAGCAATGGCATGCCGCCCTCACTATGGCCGTTGGTGCCGTGACAGCCGGTGCAGGTTGCCGCCCAATTGCGCCCGTTGACGTTGTCTGCCGCGAGCGCGGGAACGCTCACTCCGGCAAGCAGCAGCGCTGCGAACATGATGCCTGCCCTGATCATTGTTGTTCTCCTATTCATAACGCGTGACTACAATGCCGTGTGCCGTCCACTCGCATACACGTTACTCCCGGCCGAAAGGCGATGCAACCCTGCCGGCACACCCGCGTTCGGCCCGGGATCCCCGAAAAAAAAGCCGGACCTCGTCGGTCCGGCTCCGCATGCGCCATTGCGTTCGCTCAGGCGAGGCTTTCTTCCCTGGCTTCGTCGAAAAGCAGCCTGGTCTTGCCTTCGGCATCCACGTCGACGGTAACCTTGCCGCCGCTCGCCAGGCGTCCGAACAGAAGCTCGTCGGCCAGCGCAGTGCGTATCGTGTCCTGAATCAGCCGCGACATGGGCCGCGCGCCCATCAGCGGATCAAAGCCGTTCTTGGCGAGGTAGGCCTTGAGCGCATCGGTGAAAGCCACTTCCACTTTCTTCTCGTGCAATTGCTCTTCGAGTTGCATGAGAAACTTGTCCACCACCTTGATAATGATGTCGTGGGACAGCGCCGAGAAGGAAATGGCGGCATCCAGGCGATTGCGGAATTCCGGCGTGAACATGCGCTTGATCTCCGCCATCTCGTCTCCGGCAACGATCTGCTGGGTGAATCCCATCGATGTCTTCGACAGCTCCGAGGCGCCTGCGTTGGTGGTCATGACGATCACGGTATTGCGAAAGTCCGCCTTGCGCCCATTGTTGTCAGTGAGCGTGCCGTGGTCCATTACCTGCAGCAGGATGTTGAAAATGTCCGGATGCGCCTTTTCGATCTCGTCGAGCAGCAGCACCGAATACGGATGTTTGGTAATCGCCTCGGTGAGAAGCCCGCCCTGGTCGAAACCGACGTAACCGGGCGGCGCACCGATAAGGCGCGATACCGCATGCCGTTCCATGTACTCGGACATGTCGAAGCGGATCAGTTCCACACCCATGGTATAGGCGAGCTGGCGCGCCACCTCGGTCTTGCCCACCCCGGTGGGGCCGCTGAAAAGGAAGCAGCCGATCGGCTTCTGCGGGTTGCCCAGGCCGCTCCTCGACATCTTGATCGAGGCCGCCAGTGCGTCGATCGCCTTTTCCTGGCCGAACACTACCGCCTTCAGGTCGCGGTCGAGGTTCTGCAACTTGCTGCGATCGGTGGAGGACACGCTCTGCGCCGGAACGCGCGCGATCTTGGCGATGATCTCTTCGATCTCGTGCTTGCTGATGACGCGCTTCTGCTTGGACTTCGGCAGGATGCGCTGCGCCGCGCCGGCCTCGTCGATCACGTCGATGGCCTTGTCGGGCAAATGGCGGTCATTGATGAAGCGCGCGGACAGCTCGGCCGCCGAGGTGAGCGCCGCGGCGGTGTACTTCACCCCGTGGTGCGCCTCGAAACGCGTCTTCAGGCCGCGCAGGATCTCGACGGTTTCCGCAACCGAAGGTTCAGTCACGTCGATCTTCTGGAAGCGTCGCGACAGCGCGTGGTCCTTTTCGAAAATCCCGCGGAATTCGGTATAGGTGGTGGCGCCGATGCACTTCAGGCTCCCGGACGCCAGCGCCGGCTTGAGCAGGTTTGAGGCGTCCAGCGTCCCGCCGGAGGCCGCACCGGCCCCGATCAGCGTGTGGATTTCGTCGATGAACAGGATTGCGTTGGGGTTGTCGGTGAGCTGTTTGAGCACCGCTTTCAGCCGTTGCTCGAAGTCGCCGCGGTACTTGGTGCCGGCAAGCAGCGCGCCCATGTCGAGCGCGTAGACCTGGCAGCGCGACAGGATCTCGGGCACGCTGCCCTCGATGATGCGGCGCGCCAATCCCTCGGCAATCGCTGTCTTCCCCACCCCCGCCTCGCCCACCAGGAGCGGATTGTTCTTGCGCCGGCGGCACAGCGTTTGGATCACGCGCTCGAGTTCGCGTTCCCGGCCGATCAGCGGATCGATCTTGCCGGAGATGGCGAGCGCGTTCAGGTTCAAGGTGTAGCTCTCGAGCGCGCCCCCCGACGACTGCTCCTGCTCGGAATCCGCGTCCGCCTCCGGCTGTTGCTTGGCGGGCGCCGCCTGCGGCACCTTGGTGATGCCGTGGGAGATGAAGTTCACCACGTCCAGGCGCGTTACGCCCTTTTGGTGCAGGAAGTAAACCGCGTGCGAGTCTTTCTCGCCAAAGATCGCGACCAGCACGTTGGCGCCGGTCACCTCTTTCTTGCCCGAAGATTGCACATGCAGGATCGCGCGCTGGATCACTCGCTGAAAGCCGAGTGTAGGCTGGGTGTCGACTTCTTCGCCGCTCACCACCGGCGTATGTTCGTTGATGAAGTCGTTCAGGAGCTTTCTCAGTTCCTCGACGTTGGCGGCGCATGCGCGCAGGACTTCAGTGGCGGACGGATTGTCCAGCATGGCGAGCAGCAAGTGCTCCACGGTGATGAATTCGTGGCGTTTCTGCCGTGCTTCCATGAACGCCATGTGCAGACTGACTTCTAACTCCTGCGCAATCATGTTTCCTCCATCACGCACTGAAGCGGATGCTGATGCTGCCTTGAAAAAGCGATGACCTGCTCGACCTTGGTGGCGGCCACATCCTTAGGATACACCCCGCACACGCCCATGCCCTCCTTGTGTACTTTGAGCATGATCTGGGTTGCCTGTTCTCGCGTCATCGAAAAAAACGTCTGGAGAACGGAGACCACGAAGTCCATGGGTGTGTAGTCGTCGTTCAACAGCAGGACTTTGTACAGAGGCGGGGGCTTGACCTTGCTTTTCTCGGCCTCCAAAAGCGTGCTGTCGCGAGTTCCCGTCGCCATGACCTGCTGTCTCGCTTCCACTGCCTTCACCAAGACCTAATTTTGCTGATAACCGGGGAAATTACAAGCGCAGAATCCGGCCACGGCCAGAGAATTGGCAGATTCCCTAAAACCGCATTGCAACAAACGCTTGCGAAGGTTTTGGCGTACTTGACTTCCCAAAATAAATGACCTAAAAAGTGCATAGGTGTTTGGCTTCAAGGATACTGCAGTACCGGTTTTGCCGATAACGCGGACTTGAAACTCAAACAATCGGCGGGTTTCCGGCCCGCGTTTTACATCAGGGGAAGGGGAGTATGGCAACTGGTACTGTAAAGTGGTTCAACGATGCGAAGGGCTATGGTTTCATCACGCCCGACGACGGCAGCGAAGATCTGTTTGCCCATTTTTCGGCAATTCAGATGAACGGCTTCAAGACGCTCAAAGAGGGCCAGAAGGTGAGTTTCGAAGTCACCCAGGGACCAAAGGGGAAACAGGCCTCCAACATCCAGGCCGCCTAAAGGCTGCCGGGCGGCGCAATCGACTGCGCCGGCAGGTTCAGAACATTCGAAGCCCGCGACACCGTCGCGGGCTTTTGTTTTTGCGGGTCTCTCAATGCTTCATGCGCTCGATCATGGCGTTGCCGAACCCGGAGCAGGAGACCTGCGTGGCCCCGGTCATCAGACGCGCAAAGTCATAGGTCACGACTTTGTCGCGGATAGCCGCCTCCATGGAACTGACGATGAGATCGGCCGCTTCCACCCAGCCCATGTGACGCAGCATCATCTCCGCGGAGAGGATCAGCGACCCCGGGTTGACGTAGTCCTTGCCGGCGTACTTCGGCGCCGTTCCATGGGTCGCTTCGAACATCGCCACCGAGTCGCTGGTATTGGCGCCGGGCGCGATGCCGATGCCGCCCACCTGGTCCGCCAGGGCGTCGGAGATGTAGTCGCCGTTCAGGTTGAGCGTCGCAATGACGTCGTATTCGTCCGGACGTAGCAGGATTTGCTGCAGGAAAGCGTCCGCGATGACATCCTTTACCACCATCCCGTTAGGCAGTTTCATCCACGGCCCGCCGTCAAGCAGCTGCGCCCCAAACTCGCGCTTGGCGAGCGCGTAACCCCAGTCCCGGAAAGCGCCTTCGGTGAACTTCATGATGTTGCCCTTATGCACCAGGGTAACCGACCTGCTCTTGTTCGCGATTGCGTACTGGAGCGCCTTGCGCACCAGGCGCTCGGTGCCTTCCCGCGAGACCGGCTTGATGCCGATTCCCGAACTATGGGGAAAGCGGATTTTCTTCACCCCCATCTCCTTGATCAAGAAATCGATCACCTTGCGGGAACCTTCGGATTCCGCGGCCCACTCTATGCCCGCATAAATGTCCTCGGAGTTCTCCCGAAAGATCACCATGTCGGTCTTTTCGGGCTGTTTCAGCGGGCTCGGCACGCCCTTGAAGTAGCGCACCGGACGCAGACACACGTACAGGTCCAGTTCCTGGCGCAACGCCACGTTGATCGAGCGGATGCCCCCACCCACCGGCGTGGTGAGCGGTCCCTTGATCGAGACCACGAACTCCTTGCTGGCCTGCAGCGTTTCTTCCGGCAGCCAGACATTTTCGCCGTAGACCTTGCACGATTTCTCGCCGGCATACATCTCCATCCACACAATCTTGCGCTTGCCCCCATAGGCCACGTGGACCGCTGAATCCACGACCCTGCGCATCACCGGCGTGATGTCTACCCCGGTGCCGTCACCCTCGATGAAGGGAATGATCGGATTGGCGGGAACATTCAGCGTGTAGTCCTTGTTTACGGTGATCTTCTGTCCCGTGGAAGGAATTTTGATGTGCTGGTACATGAAATCGGCCTCGATTCGACGTGTGGATGGATGTGATTGAATTGCAAGCGGTAATGCGAAGCGCTCGAAGGCGCCAATTGTAAAGCAACGACCGCGCGCGGCCCAGCGGCACGCTTGCCATCGCGTACACGCTCGCCCACCGTGGAGCCGAAAAACTGTGGCAGCTGCTCACGCAGGAGCCGTTTGTCAACGCTCTTGGCGCACTCACCGGCAACCGGGCCTTGCGGCAGGTCTAGCCCGGATAATTCATGAAGACGCCCCGTGTGCGGATAAGCGCTGGCGTGCGTCTATGAGCAAGCGCTTGCGCGGTACAGTGTGTCGCGTCGGGCTACCTCGGGCACTGGCGGCCGATTTCCGGGCATTTGCGGCAGTCGAGCCGCAACTGTCTCGGAACTTGACTCGCCATCATCCCGAGTCCCTCACGAAATATCCAGGCTAGGAAAGCTCTGCATATGCTTCGCATGCGCGACCGAGGCGATTCGCCTGGTCCCACACGGCCGCGGTATGGCAAGCTGTGCTTGCCGCCGCGGCCCTTCACTTTTATCATTTTGCGCAATCATTTTTCACAATGTAAAAATTCGAACCAACCGGAAGCCCCACATGACTCAGCTGAACATCCCCGCCGGCATGCAAGTGCAAGGACGCATCACCCCCGAATACGCGCAGATTCTCACGGGCGACGCGCTCGCATTTCTCGCCAAGCTGCATCGGAACTTCAACGCCCGCCGCCTTGAGCTGCTGGCCCGACGCGCGCAGCGCCAGAAGGAACTCGACGCCGGCAAGCTGCCCGACTTCCTGCCCGAAACCAGGTACGTGCGCGAGGCCAGCTGGCAGGTCGCACCGTTACCGCAGGATCTGCAGGATCGGCGCGTCGAGATTACCGGGCCGACCGAGCGCAAGATGGTGATCAACGCGCTCAATTCCGGCGCCAGTATGTTCATGGCCGACTTCGAAGATTCTTCGACCCCGACCTGGGACAGCCAGTTGCAGGGCCAGATAAACATGTGCGACGCGGTCAATCAGAGCATTTCCTTTACCATTCCCGAAGGCAGGCAATACCGGCTCACCGACAAGACCGCCACTTTGCTGGTGCGCCCACGCGGCTGGCACCTCAGCGAGAGGCATGTGATCGTCGACGGCCAGCCGATGTCCGGATCGTTTTTCGATTTCGGCCTGTACTTCTTCCACAATGCCAAGGCCCGGATCAAGCAGGGTTCGGGCGTGTATCTTTACCTGCCGAAAATGGAATCGCACCTCGAGGCGAGGCTGTGGAACGACGCCTTCGTGTTCGCGCAGAAAGGACTCGGCGTTCCGCAAGGCACGGTCAAGGCCACGGTGTTGATCGAAACCATTCTCGCGACTTTTGAGATGGAAGAGATCCTGTACGAGTTGCGCGAGCACTCGGCGGGACTGAACTGCGGCCGCTGGGACTACATCTTCAGCTGCATCAAGAAATTCCGGAACCAGAAGGACTTCATCCTCGCCGACCGGCATCTGGTGACCATGGTGAGCCCCTTCATGCGCTCCTATTCCCTGCTGCTGATCAAGACCTGCCACAAGCGCGGTGCCTTCGCGATGGGCGGCATGGCCGCGCAAATTCCGATCAAGAACGATCCCGCCGCAAACGAGGCGGCGCTGGCGAAAGTGCGCGCCGACAAGGATCGCGAGGCCAATGACGGCCACGACGGAACCTGGGTTGCGCACCCCGGGCTGGTAGCGATCGCCAAGGAAGCCTTCGACAAGGCCATGAAGACCCCGAACCAGATCCACAAGAAGCGCGACGACGTGAACGTCAGCGCCAAAGACCTGCTCAATTTCCAGCCCAAGGGGCCGGTCACCGAAGCCGGGTTGCGCACCAACATCAATATCGGCATCCAGTACCTGGGCGCCTGGCTCGCCGGCACCGGCTGTGTGCCGATATTCAACCTGATGGAAGACGCCGCCACCGCGGAAATTTCGCGGGCGCAGATCTGGCACTGGATCCGCAGTCCCCTCGGAATCCTGGACGATGGCCGCAAGGTCACCAAGGAATTATTCCGCGAACTGGTGCCGCAGGAACTCGAAAAAGTGCGGCAGTTGCTCGGCGAGAAGGGTTACGCGGCCGGAAAATATCCGGAGGGTGCAAGGATGTTCGAGGAGCTGACGCTCGCCGAAGACTTTGCCGAGTTCCTCACTTTGCGCGCGTACGACTACCTCATCGCGCACGAGCAACGCTGAATCGCGCCGGCCCGGCTTCTCGCGGGCCCATTCCATGCCTAGGGAAGCTCTGCATATGTCCGACGAAGCGCGTTGCGCCAGGTGCGGATGACTGCTAGGCGTCGCTTTGCAGTTGCGGCTGAAGCCCCAACGAGGAGCGTAACAACGCAGGCGCCGCACCTGGCACAACCCAGTGACATTTCGATTCTTTCGAGGGACCGGGCGATTCGGGCCGCGTGCCGCAGCGCAGAACAGGGGCCCCTCCGGGGATGTGACCGCGGAGGCACGCACAAGCACGCGCATATTCGCCACGATGCATCCCGCTCCGGGGTCGCATCCATCGGCCAAGGCCGACGAAACCTGCTCCGCCCTGAGCGGGCGCTCTGCGTCGGCTCCTCCTTATGTGCGCTCCGGACTCGGCGGGCGTAGCCTCGGGGCGGGTAGGAGCGCATGGAGGCTGTGTCAACCAAATGTAAATGGAGCGCTTGTACGGCTGCTCCCGCAAACGGGCGTACCGCTAACGAGTCACAGCCGTCCGGCTACATGGCGTCCTCGCCGTCTTGCCCTCGACCCGAATCGCCTTGATCGCGCATGCGGGACTTATGCAGAGCTTCCCTAGCGGGAAACTTGCCGCGCCAGCGGTGCTGGGCTATCTTTACCGCCATCCGGAATGCCGGATTGGTGGTAAAGGGAAACGATGCTGATTACCAAGGAACAGATCCAGTCCTACCACGACAACGGCTATCTGGTGGTCGAGAATGTGCTCGATGCGGCCACGATTGACCGGATCCGCCAGGTCATCGCCGGACTTGTTGCCAAGGCGGCCGGCGTCACCGCCCACAATGACGTTTATGATCTGGAACCCACGCACACCCCGGAGAATCCCCGTGTGCGGCGCATCAAAAC